>NZ_JBAWDL010000082.1:0-17409 GCF_049590715.1 Flavobacterium sp. | reverse complement strand
AAATGAAAAAACAAGAAATCCTATATCTTAATTTAATACTTTTTCACCTTGGTATTGGAGTGGTAATTTATTTGTTACCATTTGCATCAAAATTATATGGTTTTGCCATTTTTATATTAGGTTTTTGTTATGTTGTTAAAACAAAAAACAGAAACAATGAAGCTTTATTTGCTGCAGCTTATTTAGTAGGAAGTGAAGTGTTGTTAAGAATGACTGGAGGAAGTATTACCTATGAGTTTTCAAAGTATGGAGTGATGATTTTGATTTTTGCAGGAGGTTATTTTAGTGGCTTTTCCAGGGCTGCTATACCCTACTGGATATTTTTACTGTTATTAGTACCAAGCGTAATCATTGCAACGTCAGTATTGAATTTTGATGCTCACATGAGAACTACTATTGCCTTCAATATTTCAGGACCTGTATGTCTTGGATTTGCTTCTCTTTATACTTTCAGACGCAAAATTAGTTTAAGTCAAATGAACTCATTATTGCTCTGTATTGGATTGCCTATTTTGAGTACAACTGTTTATTTAGCCATGTACACTCCTAGTGTTAGAGATGTCGTTACAGGGACAGGTTCAAATTATGCAACTTCAGGAGGCTTTGGTCCTAATCAAGTGGCTACTTTTTTAGGATTAGGGATGTTCATTTTTTTTTCTCGAATTATTTTAGAATCCAAATCAAACTTTCTAATACTATTAAATTTAATTATCGTTTTTAATATCTCTTATCGTGGAATGGTTACTTTCTCTCGTGGCGGAATGATTACGGGATTCTTAATGATTGTTTTATTATTGATTTTTTTATATTTTAAATCAAATTTTGGAGGTAAAGTAAAATTAATTTATATCATTACAATTATAGGAATTGCAATGAGTTCGATTTGGATTTATAGTTCAATACAAACAGGAGGATTAATTAACAAGCGTTATGCAAATCAAGATGCTAGAGGGAGAGAAAAACAAAGTCAATTTACCGGGAGAGAAGATATTGCTCAATCAGAATTAGAGATGTTTTTGAATAACCCTATTTTTGGTGTAGGTGTTGCAAAAGGCGTTGAAATAAGAAAAAAAAATACAGGAGTATTTATAGTTTCACATGATGAAATTACTAGAATGTTAGCTGAACATGGATCTCTAGGGATTATTGCTTTATTAATTTTAATATTTACACCTTTTGTTCTGTATCTTGAAAATAATTTTAATATGTTTTTAATATGTTTTGTGCTTTTTTGGTTTCTAACAATTAATCATGCAGCAATGCGAACAGCTGTCCCCGCCTTTATATATTCATTATCTTTATTAAATGTACAATTGAATACTCCTAAATCTAAAAACGAGTAATTTTATAAATCTTACTTAAAAAAGGCTGATTTTAAAAGCATAACCAAGTCTAAATAGTTAAATTGCACTTGTAACCACGATACTTATTCATGTTTAAGAATAAAATACATTTTGATATATCTGAAAGAAAAATGATCCTTCATCTTTTTGATGTTTTTTTTGTTTTACTGGGACTATATTTTATAGGAAGTAGTTTTGAAATAGTTTATTTAAAAGAGATTGTATTAAATAAATCCTATCTGGTTTTGTTTGTATTCTATCTGACTTTTTTTGGAATTGTTTTTGAAATGTATCATCTTCAAGTAGCTAGTAACGAGCTGCAAATTATGAAAAGTACTTTGTTGACGGTCTCATTTACTATTTTAGTTTACTTACTTACCCCTATTTTTTCTCCGGAATTACCTCCTAAAAGAATACAAATCATTTTGTTTTATACAGTTGTGTTCATCTCTTTAATGTTATGGCGTGTTTTCTATGTGCGTTATTTGGCTTCGAATCGCTTCTTTCAAAATGCCTTATTAATTTGTGATGAAGAGCAAGTAGAAGAGTTGATTTTAGGAATCGAAAGTGTTGATCCTCATTATAAAATTATAGGTTATGTAGCAACAGATACTCATTCTATTGCTAATAAGATAAATGTTAAGTACGTACATCAGATTGCAGGAATTGATTTGGTTTCTTTTGTTAAAGAACATAATATTTCGGAAATTGTAATTGCATCAAAAACCAGTAAGGGGATTACTCCTGAACTGTACCATCAACTAATTTGTTTATTAGAATCTGGTAAAAGTATTAGAGAGTATACACAGGTTTATGAAAGTAAGACGCAACGCATTCCTGTTCAGTATATTGAAAGGGATTTTTATCGTTTTTTTCCATTTAGTCGTAGCAATCAAAATAAGTTGTATCTGTCAGTTGTTCGTGTTACTGAGATTGTTATTTCATTATTAGGTTTGGTTTTAGGACTGATTATTTTACCTATAATCTTATTAGGTAATTCATTAGCTAATAGAGGAAAACTATTCTATACTCAAAAAAGAATTGGGAAAGATGGAATTCCTTTTGAAATCTTAAAATTAAGAACGATGATTGAAAACGCAGAGTCTAATGGAGCTATTTTTACCCGTTTTGATGATAGAAGAGTTACAGCTTTTGGGAAGTTTTTGAGGAAAACAAGAATTGATGAAATACCCCAATTTATTAATATTATGAAAGGGGAAATGGCAATCATAGGGCCAAGACCTGAACGACCTGAGATTGTAAAGCAAATAGCTGTTTTAATGCCTTTTTATGAAACCAGACACATTGTAAAACCGGGACTCACGGGCTGGGCACAAGTGAATTATTCCTATGGCGAAAATATTGATGATAGTT
Organism: Flavobacterium sp.; assembly: GCF_049590715.1. GTDB lineage: Bacteria > Bacteroidota > Bacteroidia > Flavobacteriales > Flavobacteriaceae > Flavobacterium. The sequence continues at coordinate 14,692 of NZ_JBAWDL010000082.1, read as the reverse complement.
TGATTAAACTACAATACGACCTTTATTATATCAAGCACCGTAGTTTTTATTTAGATTTAAATATTACACTCAAAACAATAACAACGGTTTTGTTTTATAGAGGACAATAATTGATTTCGTTAAATAATTATAGGAATACGTTTTTTATGAAGAATAGCTAATTTTATCAAAAGATAACCATTAGTCACTATTAATGGAAGTACAATCAAGAAATGAATTTTGTTGATTAAAATAAAAATATATATAATTAATAAAAGCAAGCTAAATACACTTAAATTGTAAATCCATTTAATTTGTTTTTTTCTGTAAAAAAAGAAGGATAGAATGAGTAAAGGATTGAATAGTAAAACATTGTAATTGTTGGCTAATTCTAAATGGCCTGAGTAAAAACCTAAAAAAACAAATAAGATTCCAATCAGCCCAACAATAAAAAAATAGACCTGATTAATGCTCTTTTTGTTCAAAATAATAACCAGTCCTAGAAATATTAGGTAAGAATAACAGTTGTTCCACCAAGATTTTTCATTGATTTTTTCAAATTTTAGAAGTCTTTTTGTCGGATTTAAAAGTAGGTTTTGATTCTTGAATTTTGCTAATTTTAGGTTTTCCATTAATTCTAACGGTAAAAAAATATGGTCACCTATTTGGTCAACTTTAGTACCAAAGATGATACTAGTTCCTAGTTTTTCATAAAAATGATTGTCAAAATAAGGGTATAGAATCCTTCTGTAAGTTGCAGTAGTATCTATATTTTTTGTTATGGCTTTTGTGCCTAATGTTTTATTGATAATGTTAACAACCATTGATGTGCAGTTTTTGTCAATAAATTTATAGGTGTAATAGCTGTCTCCAGAAGCTAATGCTGTGTTTAAGTTGTCAAATAGTTGTTGTTTTAAATCCAGACTTAAATTTAGATCTTGTTCATAAACACTTCGGTTTTCATAAACATACTGAGAAATAAAATTGGAGTAGGAATTTGTAACCGCAAAATACTGTAAATCTCCTTTGGCAAACTTGGCAACAAAATTGGGAGTATTAAAATCAAACGCGCCGTAGTTGTATATAATGTCTAAATTGTTTTCGATATCTGAAATTCGAATAGCAGTATGACCAAATAAAGAATAAGATTCGTTTCCTGTTCCGCAAGTTAGTATACTTACCTTTGCGTGTTGAGATAAAATAGGATTTTGACCAAATGATATAATTGAAAACAATATTAAAAAGAAAGAAAAACAAGTTGAATAACTTAAATCGTACGTTTTCATTAGTGTTTTTTTAATGTATAGTATTCTGTTTTGTCAAATTCTATAATGTATCTAGGTAGATTTTTATCTTCTAAAAAGTCCTAAATCTACTTTTAGTGAAAATATATTAGAATATAAGGTAGTGGTTTGATTTCCTATATTCGTCAAAGCATAATCCACTTCAATACCTTTATATTTAAATCCTAAACCAATATTAGGTTGAAATCCTATTTTTTTTGTACTGTCTAGTTGTTCTACATTTTGGAAATTACCAACTCCTGCACGTACAAATACCAAATCAGTATAGCCAAATTCCAGACCTAATGCAGGATCTATACTAGCAAATTGCGTCGAAATAATATCGTTTGTTTGTGTGAAACGCATATTCATATTGGCTGCTGCCAAAAGACTGTAGTCATAATGAAATAGGAATTTTTTAGACATCCCTATTTGAACCTTTGGCGCTGTGATCTCTGTTGATTCAGGTACTTCTTGGTTTTGTCCAGCTACGGCATCGGCAATTTTTTGATATTCTTTTTCATTGATATTCCAAACATTGTAAGTGGTTGTAATATCCCTAGCCATTATTCCAAACTTCCAATTATCTCTTTCAAATTGGACACCAACATCAAAACCAAATCCCCAGGCACTAGCAAATTTACCAATAATTCGTCGAATGATTTTTGCATTAACACCATATTGAAAGCCTTCAAGAGGCAATCTTCTTGCATATGAAAAAGTAAAGCCATAATCAGCGGTTGAGAAAAGACTGATTCGGTTGTAGTCTATGTTTCCTTGATTGTCAATTAATTCAGTGGTGTTTAATATGTCGTCAACTCCAAAACGAATCAACGAAACTCCCCAAGCACTTTCATTATCAATAGGACTTGCATAAGCGATATAATCATATTGTGCAATATTAGCAAAGTAATTAGCATGCATTAATGAAATTTGATGGTCTTCAAGGTTGACTAATCCAGCAGGATTCCAATACCCTGAATTGACATCATTTGTGGATGACACAACACTGTTAGCCATTCCTAATGCAGCGGCATCAACACCGATATTCATGAACTCATTAGAATATTTTCTAACAGTTTGGCTGTATGACGTACTGCAAATCAAGACTAAAAGAAAGTATTGAATTTTTTTCAATGGTATAATTTTAAAACACAATTGTTGTTATTTTTCATCAAAAATATAATTTTTTAATGAGCTTCTTTCTGTTTATGATCAAATAAACAAAAAAGAAGTGTTAGTTATTGAAAATCTATAGTAAAAAACTACAGTTTCATTCATACTATTGTAGTAAATTTGTCCGAATAAAAAATAAAATTTATGGAAAGCATCAAAAAACAAATTCCAAACATAATTACGTTATTAAATCTTTTTTCAGGTTGTATAGCGTTGGTTTTTGCTACTAAATCAAATTTTGAATTGGCATTTTATTTTGTGTGTTTGGGGATCTTCTTTGATTTTTTTGATGGATTTTTTGCTCGAATGTTCAAGGTCTCAAGTCCTTTAGGGTTGCAATTAGATTCTTTAGCGGATATGGTTACTAGTGGTGTTGTTCCTGGGTTTGTAATGTTTTCGATGCTATTAAAGAGTCAAAGCGAAATTACAAGTTGCCCCGCTTTTGCTTATTTAGGTTTTGTCGTAACTTTAGGATCCTGTTATCGATTGGCTAATTTTAATATTGATACCCGTCAAACGGATTCTTTTATAGGATTGCCTACACCTGCAAATACCTTGTTTATTTTGAGTTTGCCTTTGGTTTTACAATATTCAGATTCCTTGATAGTACTAGAAGCGTTATCAAATCAATGGGTTTTGTTAGCTATCGTTTTAGGTAGTGCTTATATTCTTAATGCCGAAATTCCTTTGTTTTCTTTGAAATTAAAAAAATTCACGGTTAAAGATAATCTACTACAAATTGGATTTTTGATAGTTTCTTTTTTATTGATTTTCTTTTTTCAATTTCTCGGGATTTCCTTGCTGATTCTTTTTTATGTTTTGCTTTCAGTAATAAATAATAAGATAATTAAGAAGCAATAGGGTGGATGAGAAAAAAAACTGTTCGTAGGAAGCCTTCAGTAAGGTATACTAAAAAGAAAACGACTTTTTTTTACGGTAAGTTGCTACGTTTTTCAATCGTATTCTTAAGTATTGCTTTTCTTTTTTTAGCACTTTATCACTATCGGAGCGGTCTAGCTTATTATTTTAGTTTTAAAACAGATAAAGTTTTAAGTGAAAAAGCCGAATCCAAAAGACTTTCCGATATTCGGAACCATCAGGTTTTGAATAGTATTGAAGGTAAGTCAGTTGGGATAGATGTGTCAGAATACCAAGGCGATATTAAGTGGTCTTATGTGGATACGCTTGAAAATCAATTCCCTATTCATTTTGTGCTTATTCGAGCGACAGTGGGTAATGACCGATTGGACCGAAGTTTTGAGAAGAATTGGCTTGGCGCCAAAAAAAACAAAATGATTCGAGGTGCCTACCACTATTATCGTCCTAATGAAAATTCATTAGAACAAGCGGCTCTTTTTATAAAAACGGTTCATTTGAAAAAAGGAGACATGCCTCCAGTTTTAGATATCGAAAAATTACCAAAGAATCAATCCATAGAACGTTTGAAAATAGGATTAAAAAGATGGTTGGAGAAAATAGAAGCACACTATAAAGTAAGACCTATAATATATACTGGCGAAAAATATTATGATGATTTCTTGAAAGAAGAATTTAGTGAATATCTTTTTTGGATAGCGAACTACAATTTTTACAGAGAGAAAATAGAGAGCGATTGGTTGTTTTGGCAATTTACTGAAAGAGGTTCAGTGCCAGGAATAAAAGGAAATGTGGATGTTAATATTTTTAACGGAGACCTTCAGCAATTGCAGTTTATAACAGTTGAATGAGAGTATTGGATTTTTTATAATAAAACGGAGATTACTATACATAGGTAAAAACAAATGGAGTCCAGAGACCATAAAAAACGGGGCGCTACCGAAAAGCCAAACGAGTAGGAGTGAAGTTTAATAAAATGGGAATATTTTCAGCAATACTAGGGAATGCAGGGACAGTTAGTCAAGAAGATTTACAAAAAGAATATGGTAAGCTTTTAATTGATGGAGAACAAATTGAATTAGGTTTTAAGCTAATTAGGGATATGTTTATTTTTACTAATAAGAGACTTATTTTAGTAGATAAACAAGGTTTAACAGGGAGTAAAATTGAATACAAATCTATTTCTTATAAAAGCATTTCAAGATTTAGTATTGAAACAGCAGGAACTTTTGATTTAGATGCTGAATTAAAAATATGGGTTTCAAGTGAGCAATTGCCAAGTATTAAAAAACAATTTAATAAGTCTGTAAATGTTTATGATGTTCACAATATCTTAGCTGCACATGTATTAAAATAATGGTTTTTGGTGCTTGAATACGAAGTTTAAGCACCAAATTCAGTTAACAATGATAAGTTTGTAAAGCGTTGAAGTTAAAACTCAATCTTCTTTTTACGTAATTCAAAATTTTGTCCTAAATAAACTCTTCGTACCATTTCATCTTCTACTAATTCTTCAGGAATACCAGCTTTTAGAATTCCACCTTCAAACATTAAATAGGTTTTGTCAGTAATAGCAAGGGTTTCTTGAACGTTATGGTCAGTAATCAAGATACCAATATTTTTATTTTTTAATTGAGCCACAATTCGTTGAATATCTTCAACAGCTACAGGATCTACTCCAGCAAATGGTTCATCAAGTAGAATGAATTTAGGGTCGGTGGCTAGACATCGTGCAATTTCAGTTCTTCGGCGTTCTCCACCTGAAAGTAGATCACCTCTGTTAGTTCGAATATGTTCCAAGCTAAATTCGGCGATCAAACTTTCCATTTTGGCAATTTGAGCTTCTTTAGAAAGTTGGGTAAGCTGTAGTACGCTTAATATATTATCCTCAATGCTTAATTTTCTAAAAACCGATGCTTCTTGAGCGAGATATCCAATTCCTTGTTGTGCTCTTTTGTACATTGGAAAATCGGTAATGTTTAAATTATCAAGGTAAATGTTTCCAGCATTAGGTTTTACTAATCCTACAATCATATAAAAAGAAGTCGTTTTTCCAGCACCGTTTGGTCCTAATAGCCCTACGATTTCACCCTGATTTACTTCTACTGATATGCCTTTTACAACACTTCTTCCTTTGTATGTTTTAACTAGATTATCTGCTCTTAAAATCATTTTCTTGTTGGTTTTTTATTCAATACCGTGTTTAGACTTTACAAATAAACGAATAAACGACAGATTTTAATCATAATTATTTGTTACGATTTGAGTTCTTTTTTGGCTACAAATACAGATAGAAAGATGCTTGCTTCATAAATCAATAACATAGGAATAGCTACAATAGTTTGACTGACCACATCAGGTGGGGTAACGATAGCGGCTACAATTAGTACTAATACAATTGCATATTTTCTAGAATTTCTTAAAAATAGAGGTGTTACTAGTCCTAATTTAGTCAAGAAATAAATAATAATAGGTAATTCAAAAAACAATCCTCCCGCAATAACAGATGTTTTGACCATTCCAATATAGGAGTTTAAGGTGAATTGATTTAAAACCACATCACTCACGGTAAAAGTAGCGACAAAATTGACTGACATTGGTATAATAACATAATACCCAAAAAGAACTCCTAAGAAGAATAGTAAAGAGGCGAAAAAGATGAATATTTTAGCATTTTTCTTTTCGTTGTCATAAAGTGCGGGGCCAATAAATTTCCAAATTTCCCATAAAATATAAGGGAAAGCAAGGATGAATCCTGCTAGAATACAGATCCAAATAAAAACATTTACCTGACCCTCCATTTCGGTATTCTGAATAATAAAAGGCATTTCGGTAATGCAAATACTTTCCGCAAAACCTAAGCTGTGTGATAATTCACAAAGATAGATGTAAGTAAAAAAAGTGGGTCTTGTAGGGCCAAATATAATAGTGTCAAAAAGATAATCACTAATGAAATAGGTGACAATTGCCATGATGATTATGGCAATTGTGCTGCGAACCAATAGCCATCTTAAGTCCTCAAGATGATCTAAAAAAGACATCTCGTTTAAGTTTTTCTTTGCCATTATATAATTCCTTCTTTTAAAATATCATGTAAATGCAAGACTCCTTGGTATTCTCCATTGTCTACAACGATTAATTGAGTAATTGAAAAGTCCTCAAGGATATTCAATGCGTCCACGGCCATGGTTGAGGATTGAACTATTTTAGGATTTTTGGTCATGATGTCTTTAGCTGATAAATCAGTAAAAGTATCTCTTTCATTAAGCATTCTTCGGATATCTCCATCAGTAATAATACCAATAACAGTTTCATTTTCGACAACAGCGGTAACACCTAAGCGTTTTTCAGATATTTCGAAAATGGCTTTTTTGATAGAAGCATCGGGGGAAACCTTAGGTTTTAAACTATGCTCAATCATGTCGCTTACTTTTAAAAGTAATTTCTTGCCTAAAGCGCCGCCTGGGTGATAAATCGCAAAATTTTCAGGTTTAAAATCTCGCATTTCCATCAAACAAACTGCTAAGGCATCTCCCATGACTAATTGGGCAGTAGTGCTATTTGTAGGTGCAAGGTTTATTGGACAAGCTTCTTTGTCAACCGTTGTGTTTAAAATGTGTTTAGATCCTTTGGCTAAAAAAGAGGTTATGTTTCCTGTCATTCCAATCAAAGTGTTTCCAAAACGTGTTAAAAGAGGAACTAAGGCCTTAATTTCAGGACTATTTCCGCTTTTAGAAATGCAAATGATTACATCTTCATTTTGAATCATTCCTAAGTCGCCATGAATGGCTTCGGCAGCGTGAAGGAATAATGAAGGAGTTCCAGTTGAGTTGAATGTAGCAACCATTTTCTGTGCTATGATGGCGCTTTTTCCAATACCAGTAATGACTAATCTTCCTTTGGATTCGTAAATTGCTTGAGCAGAAAGGTAAAAGTCATCATCTAGAAATTCCGTTAGTTTTGCAATAGCTTCACTTTCAGATAAAATGGTTTTTTTGGCTATTGCCAATATATTTTCTTTTGTTATCAAAACAGAATAGTTAAAATTTGTAAGTGTAAAAGAAAGTTGTATCTTTATATGGTGCAAATTTATATAAAATACCATATAATAAAGAATGAATTCAGACGAAATTGATATCCATAAAGAATTAAAAAAATATTTTGGCTTCAGCCAATTTAAAGGACTACAGGAGCAGGTAATTAAAACGTTGCTTAATAAACAGAATACATTTGTCATCATGCCTACGGGTGGCGGGAAATCACTTTGTTATCAACTACCAGCTTTAATTCAAGAAGGAACTGCTATTGTAGTATCTCCGTTGATTGCTTTGATGAAAAATCAAGTAGATGCCATAAGAAGTTTATCTTCAGAGAATGGTATTGCACATGTTTTAAACTCCTCCCTTACAAAAACGGAAATAACACAAGTTAAAAAAGATATTACATCTGGCTTGACTAAATTGCTTTATGTAGCCCCAGAATCGTTGACTAAAGAAGAGAATGTAGCGTTTTTAAAAAGTGTTACTATTTCTTTTGTGGCTATTGATGAGGCACATTGTATTTCAGAATGGGGGCATGATTTTAGACCTGAATACAGAAACTTAAAAAACATTATCAAACAAATAGGCGATGTGCCTGTTATTGGTCTTACAGCTACGGCAACACCAAAAGTACAAGAGGATATCTTGAAAAATTTGGACATGTCAAATGCAACCACTTTCAAAGCTTCTTTTAATAGGCCTAATTTATTTTATGAAGTACGTACAAAAACAAAGAATGTAGAATCTGATATTATTCGATTCATTCGTCAACATAAAGGGAAATCAGGAGTTATTTATTGTTTGAGTCGCAAAAAAGTAGAGGCTATAGCCGAGGTGTTGAAGGTAAATGGCATTAGCGCTGTTCCTTATCATGCAGGCTTGGATGCTAAAACAAGGGCAAAACATCAAGACATGTTTTTGATGGAGGACGTTGAGGTTGTTGTGGCCACTATTGCCTTTGGAATGGGGATTGATAAACCAGACGTTCGTTTTGTGATTCATCATGATATTCCTAAATCATTAGAGAGTTATTACCAAGAGACGGGTCGAGCGGGACGTGATGGAGGTGAAGGGCATTGTTTAGCTTATTATTCCTATAAAGATGTAGAGAAATTAGAAAAGTTCATGTCTGGGAAGCCTGTTGCTGAACAGGAAATTGGGTTTGCTTTATTGCAAGAAGTAGTGGCTTATGCTGAAACTTCTATGTCAAGGAGGAAGTTTTTGTTGCATTATTTTGGCGAAGAATTTGATGATGCAACAGGAGAAGGTGCTGATATGGATGACAATGTTCGCAATCCAAAATCTAAAGTAGAAGCTAAAGAGGAAGTCGTAAAATTACTTGAAGTAGTAAGAGATACTAAGCATTTATATAAATCTAAAGAAATTGTCTTTACTTTAATAGGTAGGGTTAATGCAGTTATAAAAGCACATCGTACAGATGTGCAACCATTTTTTGGTTCGGGTGCAAATCATGACGAAAAATATTGGATGGCATTATTGCGACAAGTACTTGTTGCAGGATATTTGTCAAAAGATATCGAGACTTATGGAATTGTGAAAATCAATAAAAAAGGATTGGATTTTATTAAAAAACCAAGTTCTTTTATGATGTCTGAAGATCATGAATACAATCAAACAGAAGATGATGCCATAGTTACTGCTTCAAAATCGACAGCTGCAGTCGATGAAGTTTTGATGAATATGTTACGGGAATTACGTAAAAAAGAAGCTAAAAAAATTGGAGTACCTCCATTTGTGGTTTTTCAAGATCCTTCTTTAGAAGATATGGCATTGAAATACCCTATTTCAATGGAAGAATTAGTTAATATTCATGGTGTCGGTGAAGGAAAGGCCAAAAAATATGGTGTAGCATTTATTGCATTAATCAATCGCTATGTTGAGGATAATGATATTATTCGGCCAGATGATTTGGTTGTGAAATCTACGGGAACCAATTCAGTTAATAAATTATATATCATTCAAAATATTGACAGGAAATTGTCTTTAGATGATATTGCAAAAGCCAAAGGGCTTACAATGGATTCTTTGATAAAAGAAATGGAGCAAATTGTATATTCAGGAACAAAATTGAATATTAAATACTGGGTTGATGATATGCTTGATGAAGATCAACAAGAAGAAATTCACGAGTATTTTATGGAGTCAGAATCAGATAAAATAGAAGATGCACTCAAGGAATTTGATGGAGAATACGATATTGATGAGTTGCGCCTTATGCGAATTAAATTTATTAGTGAAGTAGCAAATTAGAAAATATAAATTCCAATAAAAATATAAATCCCAAATTCCAACACTGAAACGATTAAGATGGAATATGGGATTTTTTTATTTGGAATTTAATTGAATTTTAGGCTTCAAATAAAACAGCACGATGAGGCTTTAAAGTATCACGGACGCTAATCATATTTTCGTCAGTAACTACCATAAAAGCTATAGCGTGCATTTCGTTTATTATTTCATATCCAGTAATATTTAATGGTGATTTTTCAATTGCGATGTATTCTTTTAGATGAATTTCATGGTGTTCTGCTGTTTTGGCCGCTGCAGGCCCACGAAAATCCCAAATCATTTTGATTTTTCTAGACATTTTATACTATTCAAGATTATTTGTGCCAAAGTTACAAAGTCTATTTTGATTATTTCAAAATGGTTTGCCTTTTGGAACTTAAGAATTCACTACAAAATATTACTTTTGCATTTAGTCTCGTTTTTTGTGTATAAAAGTGAGTGAAGAAAAATAAATTTATCAATGTCTCAAGAACTTCTTTTACAAGTCACCCCTGAAATTGCTGCAAACGAGCCTTTGCTTAAAGATTTTGTTGCCAATAAAATAAAAGTTACTGTTAATGCAATACAGCATATTGTTGTTTTGAAACGTTCTATTGATGCTCGTCAAAAAGCAATTAAGGTGAATTTAAAACTGTCTGTTTACCTGAAAGGTGAGCCTTTTCAAGAAAGATTGGTTGAATTACCCGATTATCCAAATGTAACTAACGCACAAGAAGTAATTGTTGTGGGAGCTGGTCCAGCTGGACTTTTTGCTGCATTGCAATTGGTAGAGTTAGGCTTAAAACCGATAGTTGTTGAACGTGGAAAAGATGTTCGTGGTCGTCGTCGAGATTTGAAAGCCATCAATGTAGATCATCTAGTTGATGAAGATTCTAACTATTGTTTTGGTGAAGGCGGAGCAGGGACTTATTCGGATGGGAAATTATATACTCGTTCGAAAAAACGTGGTGATGTTACCAGAATCCTGGAGTTATTAGTTGCTTTTGGTGCTACTCCAGATATTTTGGTAGAAGCTCATCCTCACATTGGAACTAATAAATTACCACAAATTATTCAAGATATTCGGGAGAAAATCATTGAATCTGGTGGGCAAGTATTATTCGAAACTAAAGTAACGGATATTTTATTAAAAAACAATGAAGTCAAAGGGATAGTAACGCATAAAGGAGATACTATTTTGGCTAATAAATTAATATTAGCCACAGGACATTCTGCTCGTGATATTTTTGAACTGTTAGATAGAAAGAAGATTTTTATAGAAGCGAAGCCTTTTGCCTTGGGGGTAAGGGCAGAGCATCCACAATCTTTGATTGATAAAATACAATACAGTTGTGATTATCGTGGCGAATTATTACCACCAGCTCCATATAGTATAGTGAAACAAGTGGGTGGTCGCGGAATGTATTCGTTTTGTATGTGTCCAGGTGGAGTCATTGCTCCTTGTGCTACAAGTCCTGGTGAGGTCGTTACCAATGGTTGGTCTCCATCTAAGCGAGATCAAGCGACTGCAAATTCAGGTATTGTGATTGAGTTAAAGGTGGAAGACTTTAAACCTTTTGCAAAATTTGGTGCCTTGGCTGGAATGGAATTTCAGAAAAGCATTGAACAAAAAGCTTGGCATCTAGCGGGGGAAACGCAAAAAGTACCTGCCCAAAGGATGATTGATTTTGTTCAGAATAAAGTTTCTAGCGAAATTCCAAAAACATCTTATGTTCCAGGAACAACTTCCGTTGAATTGGGGCAAGTTTTTCCAGGTTTTTTAAGTCAGATATTAAGAGAAGGTTTTTCTGAATTTGGAAAATCTATGAAAGGATATTTGACAAATGAAGCGATTCTTCATGCGCCAGAATCCAGAACGTCTTCTCCTGTGCGAATTCCTAGAGATGGATTTACATATGAACACCTTCAAATAAAAGGATTGTATCCTTGTGGTGAAGGAGCAGGTTATGCTGGCGGGATAATTTCGGCTGCTATTGATGGTGAGAAATGTGCGTTGATGATAGCAGAAAGTATTAAAAATAAAATGTAAAAAAAATATACGAAGGAAGAAATTAGATACACTTGAGTATCTTTTTGTATTTTTGAGGTGCTAATTATAATTATGAAAGAAGAAAATGTAATATTGGTTAACGAAAATGATGAGCAAATAGGGTTAATGCCTAAATTGGAAGCTCATGAAAAAGCCGTGTTACATCGAGCCTTTTCTGTTTTTGTATTAAATAGTAAGAATGAAATAATGCTCCAGCAGCGAGCAGAACACAAATATCATTCACCTTTGCTTTGGACTAATACCTGTTGTAGTCATCAGCGTGAAGGAGAATCAAATATTGAAGCAGGCAATCGTAGATTATATGAGGAAATGGGTTATAAAACAGATTTGAAAGAATTGTTTCATTTTATATATAAAGCACCTTTTGATAATGGTTTGACGGAACATGAATTAGATCATGTAATGATTGGTTATTATGAAGGTAGTCCACTAGTTGATCCAGAAGAGGTTCATGATTGGAAATGGATGAGTATTGAGGCTGTTCAATTAGATATGATAGCACGTCCAAAAGAGTACACAGTATGGTTTAAAATCATTTTTGAAGAATTTTATCATTTTTTAGAAAAGCATAAAGTATAATAATTAAGTTTAAATAATTTTACCCAATGAAAGTAACTATTAGTAGAAAGGCACATTTCAACGCAGCACATCGATTGTATCGCAAGGATTGGACTTTTGAAAAAAATGATGCTATTTTTGGGAAATGCAATAATCCTAATTATCATGGTCATAATTATGAGCTTATTGTAAGTGTGACAGGGCCTATTGATCCTGAAACGGGATTTGTAGTGGATGTTAAGATTTTGTCAGATATAATAAAAGAGGAAGTTGAGGTTCCTTTTGATCATAAAAATTTGAATCTAGATGTAGTTGAGTTTCAAGATTTAAATCCTACTGCTGAAAATATTGTAGTGGTTATTTGGAATAAAATTAGAAAAAAAATTCAGTCAGATTTTGATTTAGAAGTGGTGCTCTATGAAACACCTCGCAATTTTGTAACCTATAGGGGAGTATGATGGGATTGAAAGTGGGAGATAAGATTCCTTTTTTTACGGCTAAAGATAGTAGGGGAGATGATTTTGATAGTCATTTTTTAATCGGTCATAAACCAGTAGTAATTTATTTTTATCCAAAAGATGATACGCCAGGATGTACTACTCAGGCATGTGGTTTTAGAGATCAATATCAAGATTTTAAAGAAGTAGGTGCAGAAGTGATAGGAATTAGTAGTGATGGTTTAGAATCACATCAAAGATTTTCCAGTAAATATAAATTACCCTTTCTGTTGCTGTCCGATGAAAATAAAAAAATCAGGAATTTATTTGGAGTTCCTTCACGTATTTTTGGTTTACTTCCGGGTAGAGTGACTTATGTTGCTGATAAGAATGGTGTCATACAAATGGTTTTTAATGGAATTTTTGCTGCCAAGCATATTCCAAAAGCATTAGAAGTAGTAAAGCAATTAATCTCTTAGTGTGTAATTACATATCTAAGTGTTAAAAATAAAACAGAAATGTTTATAGAATAATCAAGAATGAAAGTATATCCATTACAGTTTGAGCCCATTCTAAAAGAAAGAATTTGGGGCGGTGAAAAGCTAAAAACGTATCTTAACAAACCGATTAGTTCTCCTATTACAGGTGAGAGCTGGGAGTTATCCACTGTAGAAGGAGATATTAGTGTGATTGCAAATGGTGATTATAAAGGGCTATCATTAATGGATGTTATTAATGAATATTCTGAAGAGTTGTTAGGTGCTACTGTATACAAGCGTTTCGGGAAGCAATTCCCGTTGCTTTTTAAATATTTAGATGCTCGCGACGATTTATCGATTCAAGTACATCCTAATGATGCTTTGGCAAAAAAGCGTCATAATTCTTTTGGCAAAACGGAGATGTGGTATATTATGCAAGCTGACCCTGAGGCTAGGATAATTGTGGGGTTTAAAGAAGATTCTAATGCTAATGAGTATTTGGAAAATCTAGAAAATAAAACTTTGTTGTCAATTTTGAATAATGTAAAGGTAAATGAGGGAGATGTTTATTTCCTAGAAACGGGAACTGTTCATTCAATAGGTGGAGGGATGTTAGTTGCTGAGATTCAACAAACTTCTGATATAACGTATCGTCTGTATGATTTTGATCGTGTTGATGCTGATGGTAATACGAGGGAATTGCATGTAGATTTGGCTTTGGATGCTATAAATTATAAAAAAACAGATACTTATAAGGCATATTCTAATAATAAAAATGAATCTAATACAATGGTGGATTGTGCTTATTTTACGACTAATTCGATTCCTTTAGAAGGAGAGATGGTAGTTGCTAAAAATGGGCAGACTTTCACAGTGTACATGTGTGTTGATGGAGCTTTTGAAATAGAGTATGATGGGATGGTTTTTAAATATAAAAAAGGAGATACTATTCTTATTCCAGCAATAATGGATTCGTTTACTTTGAGCGGAAGCGCTTCTCTTTTAGAAATTTATATTTCATAGTAGGGAATAGAAAGATTATATGTACTTTTGCAAACGCAAATTAAAATTAAAAAAAAATGGCAAACGTTAAGAATTTAAAAAAAGACATCAACTACGTTTTAGGAGATATTATTGAGGCAGTTTATTTGTATGAGATCACATCAACAGGAAAACCAACAGAAGAAACTAATAAATTAATTGATGAGGCTATTGCTTCTTTCGATGTTTTGATCACAAAAGTGAACGCTAAGAACGTTGAAAACAAAAAAGCACATTTCAAGCAAATTAATGTTGAATTGGAACAAACTGCAAATCAATTAATTGCTAAAATAAACGAATTATAGTTTAAAAAAAAAGCAAAAAAGTGCAAATTTATTTTGGAGAATTCAAAATCCTGCTTATATTTGCACCCGTAATGAGACGCCAGCGTAGCTCAGTTGGCTAGAGCAGCTGATTTGTAATCAGCAGGTCGTGGGTTCGAGTCCCTCCGCCGGCTCATCGT
>NZ_JBAWDL010000081.1:0-25823 GCF_049590715.1 Flavobacterium sp. | reverse complement strand
TTTATAGAAGGTCCAGGTCACGTACCCATGCATATGATTAAAGAAAACATGGACAAGCAATTAGAACATTGTGACGAAGCTCCTTTCTATACTTTAGGACCACTAACTACTGATATTGCACCAGGTTACGACCACATTACCTCAGCAATTGGAGCAGCCATGATTGGGTGGTATGGTTGTGCGATGTTGTGTTACGTAACACCAAAAGAACACCTTGGTTTACCTAACAAAAAAGATGTAAAAGACGGTGTGATTACTTATAAAATATCCGCTCATGCTGCGGATTTAGCCAAAGGACATCCTGGCGCACAATACCGTGACAATGCGTTGAGTAAAGCCCGTTTTGAATTCCGTTGGGAAGATCAGTTTAACCTATCATTAGATCCAGACACCGCTCGTGAATTTCACGATGAAACCTTGCCTGCTGATGGTGCTAAAGTGGCACATTTTTGCTCGATGTGTGGTCCTAAATTCTGCTCAATGAAAATCTCTCAAGAAATTAGAGACGTAGCCGAAGCCGAAAAAGGAATGCAGGAGAAATCAGAAGAGTTTGTAGAAATGGGAAAAGAGATTTATTCTTAAGATAGAAGTTAAAGGTTAGGAGTTAGAGGTTAAAAGTATTTAAATAAGAAATAATGTTTATCGTTTCCAATTGCAAGCAAAGATTAACTTGGAGGTGTCCCTCGGCTTCATCGTTGTTCTACATCGATAGCCACTGGTCGGGCTTCGACCTTTCCACTTCTAAAACTTACACAAGCGTGTGCAGTAAAAACTTTATTTTAAAATGAAATAGTTGTGACCCTTTACGCATAACCTCTAACTCATAACCTTTAACATTCAAAAAATGATTGTAATTTCTAACCCAACTGCAATAGCAAACGAAATCAATACCATCCATGCTTTATTTGAGCAGGGCTTGGCGTTGTTTCATGTTCGGAAACCTGATTTTTCAGCGACTGAAATGAAAGCTTTTGTATTGGCAATTGGTTTAGAACACAGTCCTAAATTAGTATTACACAGTCATCATCAATTAGCAGCAGCATTAGGAATCAACCGACTTCATTTCACAACAAAAGATAGAGCCACCAACCCAGTTAGGGTTTTAAACCCTAACTGGGTTATTTCGACTTCAACGCATTCAATACAGGAGTTTAATAATATAAATAACTGCTTTGAATATGCTTTTTTGAGTCCTGTTTACCCAAGTATTTCAAAGACCAATTATCAACCGGATACCAATTTATTTGAAGTGGTAAAAAACAGAAGTAATTTCCAAACAAAACTAATTGGCTTGGGAGGAATGGAAGCTCAAAATATAGCTGAAGCAATAGTAAATGGTTTTGATGATGTTGCCCTTTTAGGTACCATATGGAACAGTGAAACGCCAATAGAAAATTTTAAATTATGCCAACAAATCGCCCCTTCGTTTTAAGTATTGCAGGTTTTGATCCTTCGGGAGGAGCAGGGGTTTTGGCTGATGTTAAAACTTTTGAGCAACATAAAGTGTACGGTTTTGCCATTAATACGGCTAACACTATTCAGACCGAAAATGAATTCATAACCCTTCAATGGACTGAACTTGATTTTGTGTTGCTTTCTATCGAAACGCTTTTTAAAAGACATGAAATTAAAGCAGTCAAAATTGGAATTATTCCATCCTTAGACTACTTGAAATCAATTGTATTGTTAATCAAAAGACTTTCGCCTCAAACTTCTATTGTATGGGATACTGTTTTAAAATCAACTACAGAATTTGATTTTTTAAAACTACAAAATCAAACAATTTTATACGAAATTTTAAACCAAATCAATTTAATCACACCCAATTATAACGAAATTTCGAAACTAATTCCTTCAGGAACTTCGATCGAAAATGGTATCGAAATCCTAACAAAATACTGCCCTATCTTGTTAAAAGGAGGTCATAATCTTTCCGAAATTGGAGTCGATTTTTTATACACTACAGATCGTTTTTATAGGCTTTCGCCAAAAAACAGTGCTATTTATCAAAAAC
Source organism: Flavobacterium sp. (assembly GCF_049590715.1). Taxonomy (GTDB): domain Bacteria; phylum Bacteroidota; class Bacteroidia; order Flavobacteriales; family Flavobacteriaceae; genus Flavobacterium. The sequence continues at coordinate 23,809 of NZ_JBAWDL010000081.1, read as the reverse complement.
ACGGTTCAGGTTGTGTGTTGTCATCAGCAATCACAGCCAATATCGCTTTGGAAAAAAACCTACTCGTTGCATGTAAAAACGGCAAAGAATATACTGAGAATTTTTTATTATCAACCCCAAATCAATTAGGATATCATTATGCTTAATCGCTTACAATATATATCGCAAGGAAACACTGTTGAAGAACAGTTGTATAACATTCATGAAGCCTTAGATAATGGCTGTGACTTGGTGCAAATGCGTTTTAAAACAACGTCACAAATTGATGCTTTTACTTTGGCGGAAGCCGTAAAAACGTTGTGCGAAGAATACCTTTCTACCTTCATCATCAATGACAAGGTTTCTTTAGCAAAAGAAATTGATGCTGATGGTGTTCATTTAGGACTTACTGACATGGCGATTCCTGAAGCAAGAATCTTATTAGGTGATTCTAAAATAATTGGTGGTACAGCCAACACGTTTGAAGACATTCAAAATCATGTAAAGAACGGTTGTGACTATGTAGGTCTTGGTCCTTTTCGATTTACAAAAACCAAAGACAAACTAAGTCCAATATTGGGACTCGAAGGCTACCAATCCATACTAGAGAAAATGGGTCAAGCACAACTCAACATACCTGTCTTTGCTATTGGAGGAATTTTACTCGAGGATGTAGAATCAATAATTAAAACCGGAGTTCATGGGATTGCTGTTTCAGGATTGATTACTGAAAATAAATACAAAACCAAATTAATCAAACAACTTAACGAAAAATTATATGGCTATGTCATTGTTTAAAATAGGCGACAAAACGTTAGAATCACGATTGTTTTTAGGAACAGGAAAATTTGGTTCAAATGTACAAATGGAAGAAGCAATTTTGGCTTCGGGAAGCGAATTGGTAACGGTGGCGCTAAAACGCATCGATTTAGAAACGGATACCGATGCTATTATATCGCATTTGCAACATCCAAAAATCAATTTATTACCTAATACTTCTGGGGCTAGAAACGCCAAAGAAGCCGTTTTTGCTGCCCAACTCGCAAGAGAAGCACTGGAAACAAATTGGCTAAAACTCGAAATCCATCCTGATCCAAGGTACCTTTTACCTGACCCGATTGAAACCTTGAAAGCTACCGAAGAACTCGCTAAATTAGGATTCATCGTTTTACCTTACATCCACGCTGATCCTGTTTTATGCAAGCGATTGGAAGATGTAGGAACAGCAGCAGTGATGCCATTAGGTTCGCCGATTGGAAGTAATAAGGGTTTAAAAACGATTGATTTTTTGGAAATTATTATTGAGCAATCCAAAGTACCTGTGATTATTGATGCGGGGATTGGCGCACCCTCAGATGCGGCAAAGGCAATGGAATTAGGTGCGGATGCCGTTTTGGTAAACACTGCAATTGCTGTGGCTGGAAATCCAAAATTAATGGCCGAAGCTTTCAAAGAAGCGGTTATTGCTGGAAGAAAAGCTTATGAAGCTAAATTAGGACAACAATTTAAACAAGCAGTGGCATCAAGCCCATTGACGGCATTCTTGTACGAATAAAAATTTAACCCTTTCAGGGTTTTGAACCCTGAAAGGGTTGATAAATAAATAAAAACAAATGAAAAATTTCAAATCTGTTTTTGAACAATACAATTGGGACGAAATTCAAACCAAAATATATCAAACTACTTCCAAGCAAGTCGAACAAGCCTTAGCCAAAACCAAGCGCAATTTGGATGATTTTTTGGCATTGATTTCCCCAGCGGCACAGCCTTATTTAGAACCAATGGCTCAAGAATGCCATGAGTTGACAAAGAAACGTTTTGGAAAAACCATCCAAATGTATGCACCTTTGTATTTGAGTAATGAATGTCAAAATATTTGTACCTATTGCGGTTTTAGTTTGGATAACAAAATCAAACGAAAAACACTTTTAGATTCAGAAATAAAACTCGAAGTCGAAGCATTGAAAAAATTGGGGTTTGACCATGTTCTTTTGGTGACAGGTGAAGCCAATTATACGGTAAACATCAATTATTTCTTGAATGCTATTGAACAAATCAAAAACGATTTTTCGATCATCTCAGTCGAAGTGCAACCGCTATCACAAGAAGAATATGAACGATTGCATGAAGCTGGTGTTTATTCGGTATTAGTGTATCAAGAAACGTATCATCAAGAAGTCTATAAAAAGTATCATACGAAAGGAAAAAAATCTAATTTTGACTTTAGACTAGACACGCCAGACCGCATTGGAAAAGCAGGGATTCACAAAATTGGATTGGGTGTATTATTAGGATTGGAAGACTGGCGCACCGATAGTTTTTTCAATGCTTTGCACTTGGATTATTTGCAAAAAACCTATTGGCAAACGAAATATTCAGTTTCGTTCCCTCGTTTGCGACCAGCCGAAGGAACAGTTCCTCCCAATTTCATCATGGATGACAAGGATTTAACACAGTTAATTTGTGCTTATCGCTTATGGAACGAAGATTTAGAGATTTCGATTTCGACCCGTGAGAATGAAAAATTTAGAAATAACATTATACCGATTGGAACCACCAGCATGAGCGCAGGTTCAAAAACTAATCCGGGTGGTTATGTGGTAGACCCGCAATCCTTGGAACAATTTGAAATTAGTGACGAGCGCTCCGTTGCCGAAATTGCCGATATGATTACCCAAAGAGGGTACGAACCTGTTTGGAAAGATTGGGATAGAAGTTATTTTTAGAGGTGCTAAGGCTCTCAGATTCTAAGACGCTAAGACTTTTAGAACCTAAAAGCCTTTCTAGTTTTACACCTGTCAGAACCTCAATAACTCAGAATCTTAGACCCTTATAAAAAAATGAGCATCATACAAGATTATTTACGATACAACCGCCAAATGATTTTACCAGAAATTGGCGATGAAGGACAAGACAAACTCAAGCAAGCCAAAGTACTCGTCATAGGTGCTGGTGGTTTGGGCTGTCCTATTTTGCAATACCTATCTACGGCTGGTGTAGGAACAATTGGAATTATAGATTTTGACAAAATCGAAATCCACAACCTCCACCGACAAATTTTATACACAGAAAATCAAGTCGGTTTATCTAAAGCATTGACAGCCAAAGAAACCGTTGAAAAATTAAATCCACTGATCGAAGTGATGGCTTTCGATGAAAAATTAACAACAGAGAATGCTTCAAAAATCATTAATCAATTTGACCTTGTAGTAGATGGTTCAGATAATTTTGGTACGCGTTATTTGGTGAATGATACGTGTGTAGCTTTAGGCAAGAGCTTAGTTTACGGTAGTATTTTAGGTTTTGAAGGACAATTGGCAGTCTTTAATCATCAAGGAAGCAAAAACTTACGTGATTTATTCCCTGAACCACCCAATCCTAAAGACGTTCCTAATTGTAGTTTTAACGGCGTGTTAGGAACTTTACCAGGGATGATTGGTACGATGATGGCGCATGAAACTTTGAAATTAATCATCGGATTACCTAGTTTGAAGAATGAATTGATTTTGTATAGTACGTTGAATTGGAGTTTTACAAAATTGAACTTCTAATTTTAGCATTAAGTTAGGAACACCTATTTGATAAATTCAATAAATCTATAAAAATCATTTGTGTAGATTTGTGATTCTCTTTGCGAACCTTTGCAAAAAAACTTAGCTCCTTTTACGGTTAAATAGCAATACAGATTGGAGAAATTCAAGAAATCTATATAAAATTCTTTATGCGGCTTTGTGCCTTCTCTGTGTTCTTTGTGTTTAAATAAGACAGTCGTTAACCCTGTAGAAGAATCTTTATAAACTCCTCCCTTTCAATCTCATAGCAACCCAAACTTTCTAAATGGGGATTATACACTTGACAGTCTAATAGCTTGTAATCCTCTGTTTTTAATTGATTGACTAAGGTTATAAAAGCTACTTTGGAAGCATTAGAAACTTTGGAAAACATACTTTCGCCACAGAAAACATGTCCCATATCCACACCATACAAACCACCCACTAATTCGCCTTCTTGCCAAACTTCCACTGATTTTGCAATGCCTAATTCGTGAAGTCTTACATAAGCCTCGATCATGTCATTGGTAATCCAAGTACCATTTTCACCGTCGCGTTTTATTTTTTGACAATTAGAAATTACGGCTCTAAAATCTTTATTAAAAGTCACTGTAAACAGATCTCTATTTAAAATATTTCGCATGCTTTTGGATACTTTTAAATCCTGCAAAAACAAAACCATTCGTGGATTGGGTGACCACCAAATAATAGGATCTCCCTCTTCGAACCAAGGAAAAATACCGCTGTTGTAGGCCAATTGTAATCGCTCAGGAGATAAATCACCACCTATGGCTACTATTCCATCCTGGTTGGCTTGGGATACGGAAGGAAAAAACAATTCATCGGACAAATACATCATAACTTATATTCTAAAAACCAGATAGTTTTTTTTACAAAAGTAATTAATCACAATTGTTATTTATGTAAAAAAAACGCTAACTGTAATATCTTTTTTGTGCTAAAAATACGGCGTTTTTTATCTTCAATTTAGACAAAAAAAAGCCCCACAAAATTGCAGGGCTTCATTTCAAACAAAAAAAATTATGGTAACAACACTTTATCTATAACGTGAACTATTCCATTACTACACTGAATATCTGGAATAACCATATTTGCAGGAGTTGTAATTCCGTTGCTTTTTATTGTAAAAATTCCATCCGTAAAAAGACCGTACGTAAGAGTACCTCCACCTGCAGTTGTAGCAGTTGTACCTGAATACTCCGATGTAAATTTTCCTCCTCCTATTGCATGATTTAATAATACTTGTTGTAAAACTGCTGGTGAAGCATTAGCTACATCTTGAATAGTTGCAAATCCTGCTGCTTTAAAAGCAGCATCAGTGGGAGCATAGATTGTAAAATTAGCATTAGCATCAGACAATGTTGGCGCTAAACCTGAAGTGATAACGGCTTGAACTAAGAAAGTAAGTTCTGGTGCTTTAAAAACTTTAGCATCTTTTAATAAAATTGCAGAGGCAACAATATTTACACCTGTTGCAATCATTACTTTATTAATAGCATGAACGGTACCGTTGCTTGCATTTACGTTTGTTTGTATAATTTTTGAACCATTGATATACAAATCACTTCCTCTACTGATAAAACGTCTATTAACTCCTAGAGCAGATGCAGATGTACCACCATTAATAATAGCACTAGCAAGTAAATCACCGTTTGAAACGTGGTATAATAATGTATTTGTCAAGAAACTATTTTGCAAACCACCTAAAGTACCTGCGTTTACCAGTCCCAATCTTGCAAATGCATCATTTGTAGGAGCAAAGACTGTATAATGTCCAGATGGATCATTTGGATTACTATTACTTAACACTCCTACTAAACCACCTTGAACTGCTGCTCCTTCAAGAGTACTAAAATTTGGGTTAGCAACTGCAATACCTGCAATACTTGGCGTTTCGTTTTTATATTCTGTATCACACGAAACTAAAGTCCCCATTAATGTTAGTGCTAATAATGCATTTTTTATATTGATATTTTTCATTTTGTTTGTTTTTTTGTAATTAATATTTATAAACTAGTCCACCATAAAAACCTGTTGCTTGACCAATATTTCTACCCGCTACTAATGTACTCGCACCTGCAGAAATTCCGAAATCTTGATAAACCGGTGCATATAAATCAATACCTATTTTAGTATAATTCACTTTAGTTATTGGGAAATAACCTTTAAAACCTTCACCAAAGATATCTACACCTCCAGTTGATTTTTGGTTTGCTACATAAACATCACCATAAAATGATTTTGCAGCATATCCCACTTTAAGTTCCGTTGTATAATTATTCGGAACATTGTTTGAACCTACATTATTGGCTATTTGAGCAGAAGCAAAAAGTCCGGAATCCATTTTGAACATTGCCATTCCAGTTGTACTTATTGTTGTACTTCTATTACCAATTGCGATGATTGATTGAAAACCTTCTTCAACTTTGTAATTACTAAGAGGTGTTTTTACACCCAATGCACCTATAAGTCGTAATGAAGAAGCGCCAAAATCAAAATTAAAAGGACTGTACTTTACAAAAACAGATACATCTTGAAAACCGCTTCTTTCATTTTCTAAGCCTAAGTTTTTTAATACCTCGTCAGTTGCTTTACCTTTTGCAGTTATATATGGTAAAACTAGCACTACATCAACTTGATCTGTAATACCATAAGTAGCATAAATCGAAGTACTATTCACAGTTGTTTCATTAAATACAGGAACTCCTTCCACTTTTTCTGGGATAAAATATACGTCATCATATTTTTCTGAGCTGAAAGAAAGAGAGATATTCCCTTTTCCTTTTCCTTGCATAAATCCACTAATAGGACTTTGTGAATACCCTGTGTTAACATATCCAAATGTTGTTACAGCTAAAATTAAGAGTAAGTGTTTTTTATTCATAATATTAATTATTTAAAATTTGTTTCCTTCATCTACGAGAGAAAAGTGGACTTGGTTTTAAAAAATTAAAAAAAAATTGAATTAATACCAATTATGTTTTCGTTCGCTTGTTTAGTCTTTAAGTTTCTGGCTAACAAAGTCCAAAAAACAATGGACTATTCTCATACTTTATCAGCATTAAACTATATAACATTGAATTATTTCAAATCGGGATTCGGCACTAAATTCATTAAAATAATAAACAAAAAAAAACTACCCAAAAATTGCTCTTTGGGTAGTTTTCTCTAATTATAAATTTGTTTTACTATTTTTTAATAATTTTAAATAAGTCACTACGTCCCTCTTTAGCTACTCTAACTAAATAAATACCACTTGGCAAATCACCAAGATTAAGATCAACTCTATCACCAGTTGCATTAATTTGCTGGATAGTAACCCCTAACATATTCAAAACTGAAATTGTAGAAGAATCACCTAATCCTTCAATTACAACTGCTCCATAAGTTGGATTAGGATAAACAGCTATAGTACTGATTTGTTTATCACCAACAGATAAAATCCCCTTATATTCTATGCTAAACCAGTCTGCATTCCATTGCCATTGTTGAGTACCTGTAGATTCAAAACGAATGGTATGGATTCCAGCTGCCACAGTGATTGAACCAGAACCATTCTGAATAACATTAGTATCCCAAGAAGATGTTCCTGCTAAAGTTGTGGTATTCACTTTTACTCCATCAACATATACATTCACTCCAATTCCAGTTGTGGATGGAGTCCCAATATTAAATTTCAATGCATATTCACCAGTAGATGGAACATCAACCGTATAATCAGCCCAATCACCAGAAACATTGTTATTAAATCCAGTAGCAGATTTAACCACACCATCAACACCTCCTGTAGCTACAAACGTTTCTGCTTCAATTACGATAGTTTTAGAAACATTTACTTTACAAGTTGCAAATACAGCTGCGTTGGATTTTGAAGTAGCCGTTATTGTCGCAATACCTGCTATACTACCTGCTGTCACAACACCTTTATCATCAACAGTTACAAGACTATTATCAGATTTCCAAATAACTTCCGTATCCGTAGTATATGACGGAACTAAAGTTGCCGTTAGGGTTCTTTTTAAACCCGGAAATAGGTTAACACTTTGTGGCAAAGCAATTGACACGATTGGAACAGCTACTTCATTTGCTTGTACTTTAATTGTTACTTCTTTAAAAACCGTTATTACATCAGCTGAAGTTGCTCTAATAATCACATCACCAGTTGTCATTCCTGTTATAACACCCGTAGCTTCATCAACTGTTGCTACAGCAGTATTACTAGAACTCCATTTTATGTTCGTATTATACGCATCAGCTGGCAAAACAGATGCCGTACGAGTAATCGTTTTCCCAACCTGAACCAATGCTATACCATCTTGAATAGTTATGGATGACACACGAATATGTTCTTTAACTTCAATTACTTTAGATTGTGTGTCTAGAATAGTGCTTCCGTTTTTTAAAGTAAGTCGGATTGAATATCCTGTTGTACCAGGAGCTGGCGCATTTGCAATCGTATAAGGTACTAATACAGTACCGTTACCAAGAACCGTAATATCTTTCGAACCAGAACCAATAACAGTTCCATCTTTAAGTAATTCCATCATTACAGTACGCGTTCCCATTATTTTAACTGGCACAGAAACCGTTCCTGATGTAAAGGGGCGAATAAAATCCGGCAATTCTCTTGTGTACACAGTCTCCATACCTGCAATACGAACAGTAACAGTAATTGAAGCTGAAATATTTGTTCCTTTTACTTTTGCAGTGATTACAGCAGTACTACCGATTATTTTTCCAACTACTTTTCCTGTTGAAAGCACACTAACATTAGCATCATTGCTTGAAGTCCACTCAATTTCAGGGGCATTAATAGGCTTCGGAGTAAGTTGCAATGTTAATGCAGTATTTACAAATTGGTCAACTGTAATATTAGCGCCTTCTAGGATAGCTATACCAGTTACATCTGAAGTCTTAAAAGGAATTGCTGTAATGTTTTTTGTTGCTTGAATACTTCCTGTTTGTGTACTTGTAGCAGTGATAACTGCAGTTCCAGAATCTGCTTTGGCAGTAACAACCCCATTCACATCAACAGTAGCAACAGCTGTATTAGATGAGATCCATGTTAATCCTTTATTAGATGCATTTGCAGGTGTGAAGTCAGGTACAATACCCAATGTATTTCCCTTCATCAATGACTCATCGCTTCCTAATGAAATAGCCGTTAAATTTACTGGAGTCTTAGCTGTACGTCCTGGATCTTGATTCATATCCCATACCTGAATCATTACTGTTGTAAAATCAGCAGCTTGATTTCGTTTAAAATAAACGGTATTAGTTCCCTCATTCAAATATTCGATTGGAATTTCAATTTCAAGCATTCCAAACCAACCTCCGCCATACCCTCCAGCAGTATATCCACGAGGATTTACAGCCATTGGACTTGTAGTAACAACTTCTTTATTATTTATTTTTAATGACACTACATTTATACTACCATTACCTGCATCAGCTGGATTGTAGAAAAAACCACCAATCCTAACCATCGCTTCCCCTTTGGCAGGTTTTTTTACATTGTTAACTGTAGTTGTAAATTCGCTTTTACCTACTAAACGGCATAATTGCGTTCCTCGTGAATTTTTTGCTGTAGTAAGAGGCTCAGACATATACTTCGTCTCTTTTGATTCTGAATTTACATCTACTGTATTTGCATACGTATAATCTAATACAATAGTTGAATTTGGCTTCAAAGTAACCTGCGCAGGTGCTTTTGTTAAGTTAGCTACTGATAAAGTAGGCTCTCCTTGAGTCCCCTTAGTAGGATCAAAGTATAAATGACGCATTTGCACGCTACTTACCGTGTTTGCTGTAGCTGCATTAAAGGTTGTAAGATTAACTGTTTTTGCAGCATCTTCAGCATTATTAACAATTACATAAACATGTTTACCATTTACATAAGCATCTACCTGAACATCTAAATTATTTGATTTTGTATCAATACGAGTTCCATCTACACCTTTCCATAATTCGAAATAGTAAATAATAGCACTCCAAGCCCAACCACCAGAAGGCTCATTTATTTTGTATGTCGTTTTATCTCCTGTCCAAGTTCCAATAGGATCAAACAAAGTAGCTCCATCATAACGTTGTACATTACCATCATCTTTAATGTGAGCACCCCATACTGCTTTTGTAGGTGCAAATGGCATACTCATAACAACTTGTGAAGGTCTTTCTAGAATCTCCATAAACATTTGATTGAAGGGCTTAAGAAATTCCCAATCACGTCTTCTTGATGGAAGTGAATTAATATAGGTCGTTGACACAGCACCAAATTCTGACACTACAATTTCTTTCTTTTTTCCAAATTTAAAAGTATCATACCATTCTAATTGATCCAACATAGCCTCAGTATGCCCACCTGAACGTGTAGTCGCTTGATTTGCAGTCGCATTTGGCCAATCATATATATGCACACCATAAAAATCTACATCTGCACCTGCGTAATCAATAAAACCTTGCCACAAGTAATCCCATTGCCACCAAGCATCAGTACGTTTATCCCAGGCTTTAGGCCAACCATTAACACCAGACAACATATTATTATAAACTGGAAGCATCGGATTATCAGCCGCTAAATATTGTGTCCAAAATGTTAATGGTGCACGAGTAGGAATACCATCTGGTTTAAAGAAATCAAGTTGACCCCATGTCATTCCACCAATTTTAGGAGCATTACTTCCTAATTTCTCTCTCACTTTTTGAGCTACTAATTTGTGGTATTCCCAGTTTTTTTCTAAACTTGAAATAATCATACCAAATTGTGGATTCATAAAATTCATATCTGGTTCATTATACACCTCCCAATATTTAGGAAGCGGATCACCAACATCTCCAGGCGTGGTTGCATAAAAATGTTTTAAATACAAAGCAGTCCATTCTGCTCCAGCATCAACATCTTTTACAAACCATCCCCCTTTTCCTTTACCAAAACCATCATACCATGAAAGATTGGGATACATAGGACTAGTATCATTGATACCCATGATCATATTTTTTTCTTTAGCTCTGTACTGTCTCCGCGTACTAAAATCTGGACCATCTGCCCATGTTTTCAAACCATTAGCAACGGTAGTCATCTGTGCCTCATTTGGCCATCCTGCATGATTTGGATCTTGTTCTACTAATTGGTTTTTCCAAGTTGCTGAACCTGTTTCTCTTCCAAAATAAACTCCTAAATCATTAATTAGGTAATCTAATTTTGTTTCTTCTCCGTTCCAATCGCTTTCTGTAGGAGAAGAATGAATAGTCATGTGTCTCTCGCGACCAAAGTCTGATACGTTGTCAACAGAATGCTTCATATTCAAGTTAATGTCTACATTAATTTGTGCAATCGTTGAGTTACTGTTTAATACTGAAAGGAATACTACTAAAGGAATTATTTTTAGTAGCCATTTCTTTTTTGGTTGATTAAAATGTGGTTTCATTAAAAATTGTTTTATTGTTTTTTGGTCTTCAAACCTAATACAATAAAAAACACGATTTTAATATTACAACTAGATTAAAACTGCACAAAATAATTGGAATCTATAACTGAACTCCTTTGATTTAATATCAAAAAAAACATTCACTACAAACAAACACTCAAAACAAACTAGACACAACTTATTCTTCTATTAATTTCCATACCGTTTAATTACCGATTGAAATTAACATTCAAAATAAGACTTATGGATCTACAAAAAGAAGAAATAAACCTATTATTACCAGTAATAACCTGCGAGGAAGTAACTCCTATAGCATTTGTATTAATACGACAAAAACTAAGTAGCAAAACAAACTCATAAAATGGTTCCTTTTATTTTAAAAGTTTAATGAATTTGATATTTAAATGAATACTAAAAAAAATAGACAACCTACTTTTTAAGCATAAAAAAAGCCTTGAAATCATCAAGGCTTTTATAATTTTTATTTTTTTATTAAAACGGTAAATCGTCCGCTTCGTCTTCATTTAAATTTGTTGCTGGTTGAAATGCAGGTGCCGCAGGCATTGCTGGAGCAGCAGAAGGAGCTTCAGAAGCTAACTTTTCAATTCTCCATCCTTGAATACTATTGAAAAAACGTGTTTCTCCTTGTGGGTTAACCCATTCTCTACCTCTTAAATTGATAGATACTTTTACTGGCTCACCAATTGCATAGTTATTCAACAACTCACATTTATCTTGAGTAAATTCAATTAAAATATGTTGAGGATATTGCTCATCTGTAGTTACAACTAATTCTCTTTTTTTGAATGCTGCACTAACTTGTTGCTCTGGATTAATGACTCTAACTTTTCCTGTAACTTCCATCTTCGTTATTTTAATTGTTATTATTGTTTGCGTATGTGTTCTAGAAGCCGCACTTCCTAACGACTTGTTTTTCTTTCCTTTAGACTAAAGGTTTTAACTAAAGACAAAAAAAGCCCCTAAGGGAACTTCTATTTGACAAATATAGTAACTTCTTATATTGCAGACAAAAAACCACAACTAGATATTTGAAAAATTATTAACATTCTGTAAAAATTTAGAAAAAATTATTTTTAAACCATTTAAGAAATATAAGACATGTAAGATTAGAAAAATTTTAGTATGATTAAACTTTTTACTATTATTTCAAAAACTTACATGACTTATGTCTTTATTTTTTTAAGCTTAACAATGCTTAAAATGCGCTGATATTTCTTAAATGTTTTAAAAGTAAACTAGAATTCTTTCTTACCAAATTCACTATCTATGAATTTAGAACGGTTCTTTGTTTTATTAAACGTATAAGAAAGATTCAACAACACCATATCAACTTCATACACATAATTAGTTGTGGTATAAAATTCTCCCGGATTGTAAGTCGTGATGCGTTGCTCATTCGTTTTCAATAATCCCATATCAATATTTTGCCATTGTAAAGTGGCTACTAATTGATTATCGAAAAATGTTTTTCTTACGGTAATATTTGGCGAATAAAAACGGGAATCTTCTCCTTGTGCTGTGATCTTTTCAGATAAGTAATTCAAAGTGAACTGCATTGAAGTTGTTGCTGAAAAGTTATACGTACTATTCGCATTAATCGAATATTGGGTAGCATTGGAGTTGATTTTTTTTCCGTTATATCCTCCTTTGATGTTGAAATTATAAACATTGGCACCAATAAAATTAGTCCATTTCTCTGTTGGTTTGAATTGCGTTCCAACCTCAAGACCAATTGCTTTTCCGTTACCTACATTCGTATAAATACGATCCAGAATAGTATCATTTAAAACATTTGCAGTCGTATATGATAAGGTGTTCACACGATTAATTAAATTTTGAGTATCTCTATAATACGCTGTTGCAAAAAAGGAATGTCCTCCTTTAAAATTTTTACTAATACCTAATTCTACTAAGTCTGTAAACTCCGGCAATAAGTTTTTATCTCCTTGTTCAAATGTTTCAGAATGTTCTCTTTCTTTAAAAGGGTTCATTTTATACGTTGGTGCGCGATCAACTCTTTTACTATAGGCAGCTTTCACTTTTAGATTATTATCCAAAGTATATTGTGCCGAAGCTGATGGAAATAATTTTACATAATCATACGCTAAATTCTCCGCTGGCTGATCGTATCCTTTTAAGTAAAAATCACGATTCATAGACTCTAAACGCAATCCTGCAGCATATTCCCATTTGGCTTTTGTTCCATTCAATTGAACATAACCAGAATGAATCAAACGATCTAGATTAACTACACTGGTAAACTCAGGAACGATTTCATAAATCCCAGTACTATTATTACGTCTTTCGTAGATAAAATTACCGTTGTGTTTTAATTTTCTGAATTGGTATCCTGTTTCGATTTTACCAAAAGAAAAAGGTTTGAATTCGTAATCCAACTGTGCTCTAGTTCCATACAATGGATTATCATTTGTATTGTATTCATCTTGATACACAATTGACGGATCAGTATATCCTAAATTAAGATTGGTAGTTGGTCCACCCAATAAAGTATATTCATATAAAAAAGAAGACGTTAGTTTAGATTTATCTTTAAAAGTATGGGTATAATCAAAACTTCCTAAGGCAAAATCACCATCACGGATTCTTAGATTTTCATTGTAGTAATCCTTGCTTTTATTCAATACACTATTATCCGTTAGAGACGTTTTCTTGTTATTATAATAAATATCAGCTTGACGGTCATTTTTACGTTTTCCTGCATAAAAACCTACAGAGAAATTATTAGCTGTATCTGGTATAAAATCTACGGTAAAACGACCGCTGTAATTCAGTTCGTTAGTACTACGCTCTCCATCTGACGGGAAATGTGTTTTGTAATTTTCAGTTACATTATTAGTAAAAACGTCACCCTCTCTACGTCCTTGAATATCATTACGACCGTAGCTACCGCCAAGAGAAATGTCCCATTTATCTTTTTTGATATTATAGGTTCCATCAATTCCGTAACGTTGTGCGCTGTCTTTGTTATTGTAATTTTCAATAGATGGAAAACCTCCTTTGATGTTCAATTGAGTATAAGCACCATTAGTAGCTCCTTTTTTGGTAATAATATTTAAAATCCCTGCTTTCCCATCTGGATCATATTTTGCTGATGGAGCAGTAACTACCTCTACACGATCAATAGCATTAGCCGGTAATTGTCCTAAAATAGTGGATATACTTCCTTGTGTAGGTTTACCATTCAATAAAACTAAAAATCCAGTGCTTCCACGCACACTGATATCTCCTTGACTATCAATAGATACCGAAGGTAAATTTCTAAGCACATCAACGGCGCTACCTCCTTGACTGTTTTGAAATGATTTTGCATCATAAATCTGTCTGTCAATTTTAGTAACAACAGTCTTTTTTTCATTTTTGACCACTACATTACTTAATTGATTTTCTCCTGAAAACAAGGCTATTGTACCAACGTTTACAGCTGTATTTCTATTTTTTACAAAAATATCTTTGATAGTCTTTTTTTCGAAACCAATAAAGGAAACCTCAAGGTAATACGTTCCGTTTTTTATGTTTGATATTTCAAAAAAACCTTTTGAATCAGTCACTACACCAGCAACCAAGGCTCTGTCTGGAGCAGAAAACAAAGTCGCTGTTGCATACTCCAAAGGAAAATCACCATCGACTACCTTACCAGTCAGCTGGCCAAATACTGCACTAGTTACTAAAAAAGTAACCATTAATACAAATTGATTAAATTTCATTTTATTTTGTTTTGTTATGAGGAGCAAAAATACATTTATAAATAAGAACCTTTTGGTACATTTTAATAAAATAAGGTATATCCTTTTACTATGAATTAAATTTATGTAAAAAAAGATGATGCTTAGCACTATCACGCAGCCCGACCTGAGTGGAGCTCTTTATTGTGGAGCAGAGCGGAACAATAAAAGCGGGAACGGAGGGCGGAATAGCTGCCCAAAAAACAATTACAAACCTATTGCTCCTAATTGTTTAAAACTTAATGGTGTGCTTCCTGTGTGTCTTTTGAAGTATTTCACAAAATGAGAGACGTCATTAAAATCTAAACTATAGGCAATTTCAGAAATGGAAACATCTGTATAGAGCAACTGTCTTTTGGCTTCTTGGATAATATGTGTGGCAATAAGTTGCGATGCGGTTTTAGAGAAATTCTTTTTGCAAATGACATTCAAATTTTGAGTGCTGATATTCATTAAATCAGCATAAAATGAAACATCATTACGTAATTCATGTTTTAACAATTTTTCAAAATGAACAGATTTATCACTATTAATTGAACTTTCAGTTCGGTTAGAGTAGCTAATTATTTTAGCAAACAAAGCTTTTAAGCTCCCTTCGACAACTTCTCTCTGAATGTTATCTTGTTTCATTTCGGTACATAAAATCTGGAAGAGCTTATCTATTGTAGCATCAGGCTGAATAGCAATCATTTGTTCTTTATTCAATCGAAAAAGCTGTTGATTGATATGCTTGTCAATTGTTTTTTCTAAGAAATCTTCTTTTACAATAATTACATACCCTTCAGGAACGGTATTAATTTCCCAATGATGTACTTCGTTATTACTAATCAAGAAAACTACTGGCGGTCTAATGTCATAACAGACAGAATCCATATAATGAAAACCATTTCCTTGTTTGAAATAAACTAATTCTATATATTTATTATGACGGTGGGGCTTGGTATATCTCTTATTAATATCAAAAGATTCGATTTTAATATTAGTAACCGTTGGTATTTTAGTGTAGACAGCAATAGATTTTTTCATTAATGTAACAATAATATTCTTGAAAAGTATGTGATTCTATAGACTCCAATATTACCGAATGGTTTAAAACCAATATAAAAACATTGGCTTAATTGAAAGCCAAAAAAAACCGATTAAAATGAATTAATCGGTTTAAAATTGTAATTTATAAAATTATTCTTTAATAATTTTTTTGGTTGAAGAAGACCCGTTATCAAGAATTACCTTAACGATATAAGTACCACTATTCAACGCACTTACATCAATTGAATTTGAATTAACAGATGATAAAACAGGCTTACCTAAAATATCATAAATTATAGTTGCATCAATAGTTGAAGATGCGTTAATTGTCAATTGATTTTTTACTGGATTTGGATAAACACCTATCGTATTTGCAGATTGAAAATCAGCAACAAATAAATTTGTACTTCCAATATCACCAGCACCTATGGCTGTAGGATAATTTACACTAACATTATAAGCCCAAAATTTATATGGCGATGGATTAGTTGTACTTCTAGTCCAATTTGGAGCTACTAGATCTGCACCTTGAATTGAATTATTGATGCTTGTTCTTAATTCTGTCGCAGAACCTACAAGTGTTTTGCTGTAAACTGCCGCCGCAATACCATTAGTAGCCCCCGTACCACCAGCAAAAAGTTTTAAAAAGGCATTAGCAGTAGTTAAAGTAGTTGGAATAGCGGTTGCTGTATTACCACTACCATTGTTTGGATGACTTGAAATACCTGCTATCCATGAAGCTGTTGCTATTACACCTTGATAAGCAAAAAAGGTGTCCCCATTTGTAAAATCAAAATCGTCATCCGTTCCAGTTCCAGCATCAGTATGAACTAATGTACCTGCACTTACTTGTTCTACACCATTACCTGTAGTTTTAACTGTTGTAGCAGTTGGCGGCGATGTGGAACAATTTAAAGTAATGATAGTACCTGCAGTATATGCCGCCGAAGTGGTCAACGTCCAAATATCATCAACACCAAAATTATTTGACCATCCAGTACCAGCAGTGGAAGAAACTGATCTATTAGTAAAAGCAATTTCAGTACTTGAGTCAATATTTTTCAATAATAAAAGAGATAAACTCTTAGTAACATTAGTATTACTAAATCCTACAAAGGCGGCATCTCCTGCTGCCAAAGCGGTTTGAGCTGATAATTGAAAACTTAAACATCCGACAAAGAATAACAATCCTACATTTTTAAGTACTTTTTTTTTCATAATAAATAATTTTAGTTGGTTAATAATATCAATATGATAAAAATACACTACATCAAGCAATATTACATATTGAATTTTACCTCACCTTTACACTATATTACCCCATGAAACAAAAAATGCTTAATTTTCAAAAAAAAAGAACAAAACATTCAAAACAATACTCTTAAAAACACTTAGCACTTTCTTATACTATCCAGTAAAATGCAAAAATCATTCATTTAAAACTTCAACTTATATTTCACTATATTTATACCTTTAAATTCTATTTATGCAGTTTTCTGAAAGAAGAAATACAACTCGTTGGATTATCATTACAATTTCATTTTTGATTGTTTCATTGATTCTATGGAATACCTATACTTTTTTTCAAATATTTAAGAAAGAAGAACGTTTAAAAATGAACCTTTGGGCCAGTGCCCAAAAAACACTGATCAATGCAGATGAAAACACAGCTGTTGATTTGCCATTAGAAATATTAAGTAACAATTCTTCCATTCCGATTATATTAACCGAGAAGAATCATATTATAAATACAATAAATATTGATGAAAGCTTTGGTTTAAATACAACTTCTACTCATAAAATATTAGATCGATTAAAGAAAGAAAACGATCCCATAGTAATCGAATATGCGCCCGGTAATTTTCAAAAATTATACTATGGAAATTCGGACTTATTAAACAAATTAAAATATTACCCAATAGCCTTATTGCTTATCATTTTTTTATTTGGATTACTAGTATACAATTTTTATAAAAGCACCAAGGTAGCTACGCAAAATAAGTTGTGGGCAGGAATGGCTAAAGAAACAGCCCATCAAATAGGAACACCACTATCTTCCTTAATAGGTTGGGTCGAAATATTGAAAGCAGATGAGGTTGACGAGTCGATTACCCTAGAAATCGAAAAAGACATTGCCCGACTAGAAACAATTACAGATCGTTTCTCGAAAATAGGCTCAATACCTACCTTGGAAAACAAAAACATCATTACCGAAACATTCAACACTTACAACTACTTGCAGTCTCGTTTTTCTAAGCAAATTGAATTCCACTTTGAAGCTCCTGAAATCCCAATATATATTGCTATCAATCCTATACTTCACGGCTGGACGATTGAAAACTTAGTCAAAAATGCTATTGATGCAATGAAAGGTAAAGGAGTATTAATCTTGAAAATTGAAAATGGTACGGATGGTGTAAAAATTAATGTGAGCGATACCGGTAGTGGTATCGCTAAAAAGCAATTCCGTACCATTTTTGAACCTGGTTTTACCACTAAAAAGCGAGGTTGGGGACTGGGATTATCATTAACCAAAAGAATTGTTGAGGAATACCACAAAGGAAAAATAAAGGTTTTAAAATCCGAAATTGGTGTGGGGACTACGATTCAGGTTAGTTATAAGATTAAATCATAAAAGTTACACATCGATTAGCACAGATTTTTTAAAACATATAGGATCATAGCCTTTGATTGTGGTTAAGACGCTTTGCTCAGGATAGGGAATCATAGCTGATACTATAAACAAAAAACGCATTCAAATTAATGAATGCGTTTTTTAAAACTATAATTTGACTTTAATACTTTCGACTAAAGACTTTTGGACTATTTTACCCTTTCAAACTTGCGGCCATATATTCTCTGTTCATACGAGCAATATTTTCTAGAGAAATACCTTTAGGACATTCGATTTCGCAAGCACCAGTGTTGGTACAGTTACCAAAACCTTCTTCGTCCATTTGGCGTACCATGTTTAATACACGATCAGTCGCTTCAATTCGACCTTGTGGTAATAATGCGTATTGAGAAACTTTAGCTCCTACGAATAACATAGCAGAACCGTTTTTACACGTTGCTACACAAGCTCCACATCCAATACAAGCTGCTGCTTCAAAAGCATCATCAGCATCTTTTTTGTTTACTGGAATCGTATTCGCATCAATTGTATTTCCTGAAGTATTTACCGAGATAAAACCACCTGCATGTTGAATTCTATCAAAAGAACTACGGTCAACAACTAAATCTTTCACTACTGGGAAAGCCGCAGCACGGAAAGGCTCGATTGTAATGGTATCACCATCGTTGAACATACGCATATGCAACTGACATGTAGTTACACCACGATCTGGACCATGCGCTTCACCATTGATGAATAAGGAACACATTCCGCAAATTCCTTCGCGACAATCGTGGTCAAAAGCTACTGGCTCTTCACCAGCATTGATTTGTTGTTCATTGAAAACGTCAAGCATTTCAAGGAATGACATATCAGGTTCAATTCCGTCGATTTTATAATCAACCATTGCTCCTTTATCTTGGGCGTTTTTTTGACGCCATATTTTTAATGTAAGTTTCATCTTTTAAAAGTGTTATAGGTTAAGGGTTAAGTGTTAAAAGTGATTCGTTTTTGCGAATACAACTATTATTCTAACTTCGTCTTAACTAAATAATTAATATATCCGTTTAAAATTGCTTTGGCTTTTTCATACCTAACTCTAAATTCTTGTAATAAATCATCATCAATATAATTTTCATCTCTTGCTGTAATTACTTGATTTAATGATTCACATAAGGAACCTCGAGCTATTCTACAAAACTGAATATTTTCTTGATAGTTAAACCTTCCGTATCTTTCAGCGATATTATCACTTACGGATCTTGAGGATCGTCTTAATTGACTAGTTAAAGCATATTTTTCATCAGCAGGAAATTTTATTATGATGTTTCTAGATACAAAGATTCTTATTTCTCTTGCAGCTTTCCAACACTCTAAATCCTCAAATGACTTTAACGAACTCATAACGATTAACGGTTAACTTATTTTCCCTATTTGTAATTTCTTTGAACAAGTTTAACGGTATCAAACACTAAAGGCTCTTTGTGTAAAACGGCATCACTAGGTTTTCCTTTGTATTCCCAAGCAGCTACGTAAGCGAAGTTTTCGTCATCACGTTTTGCTTCCCCTTCTTCTGTTTGATATTCTTCACGGAAGTGACCTCCACAAGATTCATTACGGTGTAAAGCATCTTTAGCAAACAATTCTCCTAATTCTAAGAAATCGGCAACACGAGTCGCTTTTTCTAATTCTTGGTTGAATCCTTTATCTGTTCCTGGTACTCTTACGTCTTTGTAGAACTCTTCACGCAAAGCAGCAATTTCTGCAATAGCTTCATTTAATCCTTTTTCATTACGAGCCATACCAACTTTGTCCCACATGATTTTTCCTAATTTCTTATGGAAATAATCAACAGAATGTGTTCCCTTGTTGTTCATAAATCTTTCGATCTGATCTTTCACTCCTTTTTCAGCAGCGTCAAACTCAGGAGTATCAGTAGGAATAGGCCCCATTTTGATATCCGGAGATAAGTAATCACCAATTGTGTATGGCAATACAAAATATCCATCTGCCAAACCTTGCATCAAAGCCGAAGCTCCTAAGCGGTTAGCACCGTGATCTGAGAAGTTTGATTCTCCAATAGAGAAACATCCAGGAATAGTTGTTTGTAAGTTATAATCAACCCAAGTTCCACCCATTGTATAATGAACTGCTGGATAAATCATCATAGGTGAAGTATAAGGATCTTCATCTACAATTTTATAATACATTTGGAATAAGTTCCCGTATTTATTTTTTACTACTTCAGTACCTAATTTAGTAACTAAAGCATTATCATTAGAATCAAGTCCTTTTACAAAAGTTTGCTCTTTTCCGTAACGTTGAATCGCCGCAGCAAAATCCAAATAAACAGCTTCACCTGTTTTGTTAACCCCAAAACCAGCATCACATCTTTCTTTAGCCGCACGAGAAGCTACATCACGAGGCACTAAGTTACCAAAAGCAGGGTATCTTCTTTCCAAGAAATAATCTCTGTCCGCTTCTGCTAAATCAATTGCTTTTTTCTTTCCTTCACGGATAGCAACAGCATCTTCTAATTTTGCAGGAACCCAAATACGTCCATCATTACGAAGAGATTCTGACATCAAAGTTAATTTTGATTGGTGATCTCCTGAAACAGGAATACAAGTTGGGTGAATTTGTGTATAACAAGGATTTGCAAAATACGCTCCTTTTTTATGGATTTTCCATGCTGCAGTAGCATTTGATCCCATTGCATTTGTAGATAAGAAGAAAACGTTTCCGTATCCTCCAGAAGCAATAACAACCGCATGAGCAGAATGTCTTTCAATTTCACCTGTAATCAAGTTACGAGCGATAATCCCTCTTGCTTTTCCGTTTACGATTACTAAATCTAGCATTTCGTGACGGTTGTGCATTTTTACTTTTCCACGTCCAATTTGACGGTTCATAGCAGAATAAGCACCTAATAATAATTGTTGTCCCGTTTGTCCTTGTGCATAAAATGTACGAGAAACTAAAGCTCCTCCAAAAGAACGATTGTCTAACAATCCACCATATTCACGAGCCAATGGCACTCCTTGAGCCACACATTGGTCAATAATATTTGATGAAACTTCAGCTAAACGGTGTACGTTAGCTTCACGAGCACGGTAATCTCCACCTTTTACAGTATCATAGAACAATCTATGAACAGAGTCACCATCACCTTTATAATTTTTTGCAGCGTTAATTCCTCCTTGTGCAGCAATAGAGTGCGCACGACGTGGTGAATCTTGGAAACAAAATGCTTTTACGTTATATCCTAGCTCTGCTAAAGTAGCAGCTGCTGAACCTCCAGCTAATCCCGTTCCTACGATAATAATATCAAGGTTACGTTTGTTTGCTGGATTTACTAAGTTAATATGATCTTTATAATCTGTCCATTTATCCGCTATTGGACCAGCTGGTATTTTTGAATCTAATGCCATTATAATTGGATATTAATGATTGAAATGATGAAATATTGCAATAAATACGAATCCTAAAGGAACTATGATTGAAAACCATATTCCGAAGTTTTTCATCCCTTTTGTATATTTGTTATTAGCTCCTACTGATTGAAATGAAGAACTAAATCCATGTTGCAAGTGCAAAGACAATAAAATAAAAGACAAGCAGTACAAAGCCGTACGTACTGGACTTACAAACTTCTCGGTTAACTCATGGTAATAACGAGTTTCCTGAGCTGGCAAAACATCTACATACTTGTAAACAATCTCTGGAACCCAAAAATCATAAAAATGCAATCCTAAGAAAGCTAAAATTACTGACCCAGAAATGATCATGTTACGCGATGCCCAACTTGCATTCGCAGCTCCATTATAACGAGCATACCCAATTGGTCTTGCACTGTTATTTTGAAAGGTCAAAACAAATCCCATAATGAAGTGAAAAATCACACCAACGATAAGAATTGGTTGAATTACAAATTGAATCAAAGGATTCGTCCCCATGAAATGAGAAATCGCATTGAACAAATCGGCACTAATTACCGAAGTCATATTGATTAAAAAATGCTGCGCTAGAAACAACATCAAAAAAAGTCCTGAAAGTGCCATAGCTACTTTTTTAGCTATTGACGATTTCAATAATCCAGATTTTGCCATAATATTTTAGAATATAATTTAAAAAGTACACAAAAATAGCGTAATTAGACATGAACTACAACCTTATCGTTCTTATTTATATTCATTTTAAAGTGATTGCTCTCCAAAACATAAAATTGATTAAAAATATTTTTAATCAATTGATTTTTAAGTAATTAAATTCATGATGCCAAAAAAAATAGAAAATATTCTATTCTAAATTCATTTAAAAATCATCATCAAAAAAGCATTAAAATTATCAAAATCTCAATTTTATCGAACTTAATTTTTAATTCCATAAACACACAAAACCAAACGATTTTGTGTATAAAAATAAATTGTTGTTGTAAAGTTTCTTTTTTAGTCGTTCTATTATATAAATCTAGTTTTCATTCATCCTACAATTAAAAACAGAATGATTAAATTTGTTTTCTAATCCATAATAAAATGAAGTACGCCTCAATTAGCTCTAATCTCTTTATAAAAAACCGCAAGAAGTTTACCGCTCAAATGAAACCGAGCAGCGTTGCCATTTTTAACTCAAACGATATTTACCCTGTAAGTGCTGATAGCACCTTGCCTTTTGCACAACATCGTGATATTTTTTACCTGAGCGGAATTGATCAAGAAGAAAGCATCTTGCTGTTATTTCCAGACGCGCCTTATGCAAACCAAAGAGAAATGCTCTTTCTAAAAGAAACAAATGAACACATCGCCATTTGGGAAGGGGCCAAACTCACCAAAGAACAAGCTTTTGCCGTTTCAGGAATCAAAACCATTCATTGGGTACAAGATTTTAAAAAAGTCTTAGCAGAATTAATGTCTTATTCCAAAACCATATACATCAATACAAACGAACATTATCGAGCCACGATTGAAACCGAAACCCGCGAAGCCCGTTTTGTAAAATGGTGGAAAGACAAATACCCCGCACATTCCGTTGCTAAAAGCAATCCTATTCTGCAACGTCTTCGTTCTATTAAAGAGCAAGAAGAAATCGACTTGATTCAGCACGCTTGTAACATTACCGAAAAAGGGTTTCGTCGCATCCTTCCCTTTGTAAAACCTAGCGTAATGGAATACGAAATCGAAGCAGAACTGATTCATGAGTTCGTTCGCAACCGTTCCAAAGGTTTTGCCTACACACCCATCATCGCCTCAGGAAATAGCGCTAATGTTTTGCATTATATCGAAAACAATAAAGCCTGTAATGCTGGCGAATTGATTTTGATGGATGTTGCTGCTGAATATGCGAATTATTCGAGCGATTTGACCCGAACCATTCCCGTTTCAGGACGTTATTCAGACCGACAAAAAGCGGTTTACAATGCGGTTT
>NZ_JBAWDL010000080.1:0-5884 GCF_049590715.1 Flavobacterium sp. | reverse complement strand
GTTCAAGGTGATTTAGGAATAAAATTATTATTGCAAAATTTACAAAAACAAACTTCCGTATGCTTTGATACCGAGACTACTGGACTGAATGCCCTGCATGCGGAATTAGTGGGTATTTCTTTTTCTTATGAAAAAGGAAAAGCATTTTATGTTCCGTTTCCAGAGAATCAGGATGAAGCAAAAGTTTTGGCAGTAAAATTCATTCCATTTTTTGAAAATGAAGCGGTTGAAAAAATTGGTCAAAACATCAAATACGATTTGAAGATTTTGGCTAATTACGGAATTAACGTAGCAGGAAAATTATTTGACACGATGATAGCGCATTATTTGATTAACCCAGATATGCGTCACAATATGGATATTTTGAGTGAAACCTATTTGAAATATTCGCCAAAATCCATTGAAGATTTGATTGGTAAAAAAGGGAAGAATCAAAAATCAATGCGTGATGTTACTTTAGAAGACATTAAAGAATACGCCGCTGAAGATGCTGATGTGACTTTCCAATTAAAAGAACTTTTTGCAGTGGAATTGGAGAAAACAGCAACTCAAAAATTATTTGATGAGATTGAGATTCCGCTCGTTCCAGTTTTAGCTGCGATGGAAACTGAAGGAATCAATCTTGATGTTCCCTTTCTAAAATCAATGTCAACTGAAATGGCGCAAGAGAGCAATGCATTGGAACAAAAAATATACGAAACCGCTGGAGAAAAATTTAATTTGGCTTCGCCAAAACAACTCGGTGATGTTTTATTTGACAAATTAAAAATTGGCGGTGCCAAGCAAAAAAAAACAAAAACAGGACAGTATGCGACTGGCGAAGAAGTTTTATCTTATTTAGCCAATGACAACGAAATTGTACGTGACATTCTGGAATGGCGCCAAATGGTAAAATTACAAAGCACCTATATTGATGCTTTGCCAAACCAAGTGGATGTAAAAACAGGTCGTGTGCATACGGATTATATGCAAACCGTGGCTGCAACGGGACGTTTGAGCTCGAACAATCCCAACTTACAAAACATTCCGATTCGTACTGAAAGAGGACGTTTGATTCGAAAAGCTTTTATTGTTCGTGATGAAAATTACACCCTAGTTTCTGCCGATTATTCTCAGATTGAATTGCGTGTGATTGCTGCTTTGAGTGGCGAAGAAAACATGATTAAAGCGTTTCAAAACAACGAAGACATTCACAAATCGACTGCTTCTAAAGTATTTAATGTTCCGTTAGAGGAAGTAACTCGTGAACAACGTAGTCATGCTAAGACGGTGAACTTTGGAATTATATACGGAGTTTCGGCATTTGGGCTTTCGAACCAAACAAATCTTTCCCGTTCTGAAAGTGCGGATTTGATTGAGGCTTATTATAAATCCTATCCGAGATTAAAATCCTATATCAGTGAGCAAATTGATTTTGCTCGTGACAACGGTTATGTACAAACGATTTTAGGACGTCGTCGTTATTTAAAAGACATCAACTCACAAAATGCCATTGTTCGTGGTGGTGCGGAACGAAATGCGGTGAATGCTCCAATTCAAGGTTCAGCAGCGGATATCATCAAAATTGCGATGATTAATATTCACAACAAATTGAAATCCGAAAACTGGAAATCTAAAATGTTACTGCAAGTACATGATGAGCTTGTATTTGACGTACATAACGATGAACTTGAAAAAATTCAACCAATGATTAAACACGAAATGGAAAATGCTTTTAAACTGGAAGTACCATTGGAAGTAGATCTAGGTATGGGGAAAGATTGGCTAGAAGCGCATTGATTCTAACATATATACATTATATTTCGCCACGGGTTCACGAATATAAAATTTGTGAATTCGTGGTTCTTTTTTAAAACTTTGTTCATTTTTTGGATTTCAGTCAAAAAATAACAATATATTAAGAACTTAAGTAAAGCTAAAATTGATGTAAATGATATTTTTGTAAAAAACAGTAATTTAAACTCATTCGTAATTTTGAAAAACTTAAAATCAACGCTTAGCTTAGCTCTTTTAGTTGTCACAACCGCAACTTGGTCACAAACCGACCCAAAAGTAGATCAAACCAACACTTGGTTAACCTATAACGGAAATCACAAATTGACCGAAAAATGGGGATTGCATACGGAATACCAATTTCGCAGAAATGACGGATTGAAGAACCCAATGCAACACTTACTTAGATTTGGAATTGACTATAACATCAACAAAGAAGTGATGGTAACTGCGGGATGGGCCTATATTGAAACAGCAGCTTACGGTGAATTTGCAGAACAAATCCCTTCAAAATATAACAATTACAAATTTAACGAGCAACGAGTGTGGGAACAATTAGTAATCAATCATAAAAACAGTGGTCTTTTCGCTTTCGATAGCCGTTTTAGATTGGAACAAAGATGGTCGCAGTCTTTTACAAATACTGGAACTCCTTTAACTCCTGAGTATCAAAGATATGATGATCCTGAAGAAGGGTATTGGAAACTAAGACACAGAGCTAGATACCGTTTTAGAGTTACAGTTCCGTTGACCAATGATAAAATGGAAGACAACACCTTGTTTTTAGCGGTCGCTGACGAGATATTTGTAAATATAGGTGATCGTGTTACAGCTAATGTTTTTGATCAAAACCGTTTATCAGCAGCATTAGGATGGCGCTTTACCAAAGACTCGAATATTCAACTGGGGTATTTGAACCAATTTTCGCAAAAAAGCGATGGATTAAGCAAAGAAAACAACCATACCGTCACTGTAGGTTATACGCATAATTTAGATTTTTCTAAAAAGTAAAACCTCTACTGAATTTCATCTCAAAAAAAATCCATTCTTATTTTTTACGAATGGATTTTTTATTGGAGCGAGATGACTCTCTTTCTTTTAGTTTGGTTTTGATAACCACTGTTTCATATGGTGGCTCTATTCCGTCTTCAGATTCCAAACGATCAATCAACAATTTAGCAGCAACTTCACCTATTTCTACTCCGTGTTGACTAACCGTAGTCAAACTAGGTGACAATCTTCTAGAAGCTAAAATTCCATCGGCAAAACCAATAATTGAAAGTTCATCTGGAATTTTGTATCCTTGATTAACAGCTACTCTTAAGGCAGCAACCGAATCATTTTCGTCCAAAGCAAAAACAGCGTCAATGTCGTTATTTAGAAAAACAGCATCTATTTTGTTTTTCATATCTTCTTCACAATCGGTTCTTAAAATAATATTTTCATTTACCTCAATTCCATTATCTGTAAGTGCTTTTAAATAACCATCCGCTCTTAATTTGGCTACACTTAAATTATCAATTGAAGATATCAAAGCGATATTCTTACACCCTAAATTAATTAAACGTTGCGTTACATTTAAACCCGAATCAAAATCATCAACAATTACTTTATCACATTCAATATTTTCAGCAATACGATCAAACATTACAATGGGTGTACCTTCATTGATTATATCCGAGAAATGAGAATAATCTTGAAGCTTTTGTGCCTCCTCAGAAACTGAAAGAATAAAACCATCGATAGTACCATTACTCAACATTTGCAAGGTGTTGACTTCCTTAACTATCGATTCATTAGATATACAAGTAATCACGTTGTATCCTTTTTTATCCGCTTCCTTTTCGATCCCGCTGAAAACTTTAGCATAAAAGGAATTTAATATATTAGGAATAATAACCCCTATGGTTTTAGTTTTTCTATTTTTAAGATTCAAACCAATTACGTTAGGTTTATAATTTTTAAGTTTAGCATACTCCTTAATTTTAATTTTTGTCAATTCACTGATTTCAGGACTATCATTAAGTGCTTTTGAAACGGTAGAAACTGAAACATTCAGTTCTTTTGCAATTTGTTTAAGTGTTGCTTTTACTTTCATAATTAAGTATTTTATTTTTTTTGAAATTTCTCGCTCTCATAACTAAGACCGTCTCTAATGAAAAACGTTTAAAAATTTCAAAATTCAAATTCCAAAGCGCAAGATAATGATTTTAACAACACTATAAAAACAAGATAAAAGCAGTCTATCTTTTTTTAACTCAATAGAAATATTCATCAACAAGTCCATAAATAAAAGCAACAGATAGCGATATAAAATATCCAATTGATAATCAGACAAAAACGCTTGAAAAAATAATCATTTAAGGTATTTGGTTTTAAAATAATTAATTGTACTTTTGCAACCCCTTTATTGGGGATGGAATGTTTAATTAAAATATATTATTGTGAACGCATTAAGCTACAAGACAATTTCAACAACAAAAGCAAACTCTACAAAAGAGTGGATTGTTGTAGATGCTGATGGTCATAACTTAGGACGTCTTGCTTCAAAAGTCGCTATGATTTTGAGAGGTAAGTACAAGCCAAGTTACACACCACACGTGGACTGTGGAGATAACGTAATCGTTATCAACTCAGAAAAAATCAACCTTACAGGTAACAAAATGGACGAAAAGATTTACATGCGTCATACAGGTTACCCAGGAGGTCAAAGAACTTTAACTGCTAAAGTATAGCAAGCGAAAAACCCTGCAACGTTAGTAGAAAAAGCAGTAAAAGGAATGTTACCTAAGAACAAATTAGGAGCTGAACTTTTCAGAAATTTAAATGTTGTTGTTGGTTCAGAGCACAAACAAGGCGCTCAAAAACCAAGAACTGTTAACCTAAACGATCTTAAGTAATGGGAGTTATTCACAAAATCGGTAGAAGAAAAACCGCTGTTGCACGTGTTTATGTTTCAGAAGGAACAGGAGTAATCACGGTAAACAAAAAAGAATTTGCAACTTACTTCCCAACAGCTACTTTACAATACAAAGTAATGCAACCAATGTCTATGACAGAAAATGCAACCAACTTTGATGTAAAAGTAAATGTATTTGGAGGTGGTTCAACTGGTCAAGCAGAAGCTGTAAGAATGGCATTAGCTCGTGCAATGTGCGAAGTAAATGCTGAAAACAGAAGCATTTTGAAACCAGAAGGTTTATTAACAAGAGATCCAAGAATGGTTGAACGTAAGAAATTCGGTCAGAAGAAAGCTCGTAAGAGATTCCAATTCTCTAAACGTTAATATTACCTGTCTTGTTCCATTAGGACAAGACATACTGAATTTATTATTGAATTTAAAACAATGTTGTTGTTGTCTCACTGAGGTGAGAGATTAGTTTAGCATCTAAATGAAGCCAATAGCCAATAGCTACAAGCTAAAAGCCAAAGGAACATTGCTAACAACAGAACGTAAACTAGTACAAAAAAATGTCAAACAAAGTAGAAGTAAAAGACTTACTAGAAGCAGGTGTTCATTTTGGACACATGACTAGAAAATGGGATCCAAATATGGCTCCTTACATTTATATGGAGCGTAATGGTATTCACATTATCAATCTATATAAAACTGCAGCAAAAATTGAAGAAGCTAACGAAGCTTTGAAAAAAATCGCTGCATCAGGTAGAAAAATATTATTTGTTGCTACCAAAAAACAAGCAAAAGACATCGTAGCAGAAAAAGCTGCTGCTGCAAACATGCCTTACATCACTGAAAGATGGCCTGGTGGAATGCTAACTAACTTTGTAACTATCCGTAAAGCTGTTAAAAAAATGGCTACTATTGATAAAATGAAGAAAGATGGTACTTTCATGACACTTTCTAAGAAAGAGCGTTTGCAAGTAGATCGTCTTCGTGCTAAATTAGAGAAAAATTTAGGTTCAATCGCAGATATGTCTAGATTACCTGCTGCATTATTCGTAGTAGATATCAAAGCTGAGCACATCGCAATAAAAGAAGCTCAAAAATTAAACATTCCAGTTTTCGCAATGGTTGATACAAACTCTGACCCACGTGAGGTAGATTATGTTATTCCTGCAAATGATGATGCTTCTAAATCAATCGATAAAA
>NZ_JBAWDL010000079.1:0-7789 GCF_049590715.1 Flavobacterium sp. | reverse complement strand
AAATGGCAAGCGACCTACATCGCACCGCTCAACCACGTACCCTTGCTATGTTCCCATCCTGGGGGAGTCTGCAGGAGCTGGTCGTGTAGGACTTGCCGGTGCAAATATACAATCTTTTTATATTTTTGCAAGACCTTTGTGCTCTTAAAAATAACATTGTATATTGGTCAAACAAATTTTAAAAAAATGA
Source organism: Flavobacterium sp. (assembly GCF_049590715.1). Taxonomy (GTDB): domain Bacteria; phylum Bacteroidota; class Bacteroidia; order Flavobacteriales; family Flavobacteriaceae; genus Flavobacterium. The sequence goes on along the minus strand of NZ_JBAWDL010000079.1, from coordinate 7,599 downwards.
AAAAGCATAACTTACTATATGTCATTTTATTAGGGATAACATTTTCTAATTGTGGTGGCAAAAAAAAAGGTGAAAATTCTATATTTTCTTTCGATTCAGGTCAATTTGCAACACATTATCTGCCTCAAGAAAACCTTGACTTAGGTATTTTGAATCCAAAAGCCAAAGAAATTGACAGTATTGTTTATTATGTAAACGATATAAAAGCGGGTACCACTAAAGGAAATAGCAAACTCCCATTTGAACTTAAAAATCAAAAACTAGGCTACCAATACCTAAAAGCATTGGTTTATTTTGAAGGAGAAAATGCCGAAGCTACCGCTAGAATCGAATTAGTTTCGGATGTTACACCTAAATTATTAAAATATAAAGTCATCAATACCTACCCTCATGACACAGGTGCTTTTACTGAAGGATTGGAATTCTATAAAGATACTTTATATGAAAGTACGGGTTTAAAAGGAAAATCTTTTTTACGAAAATACGACTACAAAACAGGAAAAGTATACAAACAAATAGATCTAGATGCTCAGTATTTTGGAGAAGGAACAACGATCCTGAATGATAAAATCTACCTATTGACTTATCAAGAAAAAACAGGTTTCATCTACAATGCAAACACGATGAAACTTGAAAAAACCTTCTCTTTCGATAAAGACATCGAAGGTTGGGGAATGACTAATGATGGTAAAAATATTTACCAATCCGATGGTACAGAGAAAATCTGGACTACTAATCCTGAGACTTTAAAACAAATTAGTTACATCAATGTGTATTCAGGAACCTCAAAAATCAAAGCAATTAATGAATTAGAATGGATCAACGGAAAATTCTATGTTAATGTGTGGCAAAAAGATGCCATTGCAGTAGTAAACCCTAATAACGGTGCAGTTGGAGGAATTCTTGACTTGTCAGGGTTACGAAAATCTTTAAGCAATACAATTACAATAGAAGACGTTTTAAACGGAATAGCCTACAACCCTAAAACCAAAACTATCTTTGTAACAGGAAAAAATTGGGATAAATTATTTGAAATTACCGTTTCAGAATAGTTTAAAATAATGATTTTAAATATAAAGGGAACTTAATGCTCCCTTTATATTTAAAACTTAAATTACTTTTCACAATCAAACTTGGTAAACTTATATTTTACATTATCATAATCAATAGGTGTTTTTTTATCAAAATAGGATTTTCCTAAGTAAACTTCTATTTTCCCATTTCCTAATGCTAGCGTATCTCCTTTTTTCAGAATTGCGATTGGGTTTTTAAAAATTTGTTTGTTTTTCTCATTAACAAATGAATAATCTGCATACAGAGTGTCTCCTTTTATTTCTCCTTTTATTTCTCCGTCATTCGTTGGATTCCCTTCTACTTTCATTATCATTTTCCCCGATATTTTATCATCTTTCAAGGTATTAATCGTTAAGTTAATTGTATCGTTTTCATACAAAGCTTGATAACAAACTACACTTATTGGTTTTTCTTCTTCTAGTTTTTCTTTCTGCTTTTCTTCATTTTTACAGCTTATTAATCCTGCACAAGCGAATGACAAACAAAGCAAACTTATTTTTTTCATAGTATTAAAATTTTTATTTAAATAATTATAGTATCACAAACGATTGACTAAATTACGCATAAAATCTGTGAAATAACTATTAAAAATTACTGTTTTAATTCAAATATAGGAGTTAATAACGAATAGCAATTAGAAGATTGTTATGGAACATTACCAAATAAATCACTAAAACTTTCCGTCTACCCCTGATAGAAACGACATCCTCTTGTGTTGTCCCGATTTTTCGGGATGTACACAAGAGATAGAGTGGATAGCAGGAACAATGCTTAATAAATGACCTAACGAACTGGTTCAAAATAGACTCATACTTTCCTTCTTTTCACTTGCTTATTCCAACTATTAATTGTTATTTTTGTACAAACGACAACATTATGCTTAAAATTGGAGTATTAGGTGCTGGGCATCTTGGAAAAATACATTTAAGACTTTTACAACAATCTGAAAAATATGAATTAGTTGGTTTTTACGATCCTAATCAAGAGCATGCTGAGAAGATTTCGGCGGAGTTTGGATACAAACATTTCACTACTATTAATTCTTTAATTCACGCTGTAGATATTATTGATATTGTGACACCTACACTTTCACATTATAAATGCGCAAGAGCAGCAATCAAATCAGGAAAACATGTTTTTATTGAAAAACCTATTTCTAATACAGTTGAAGAAGCGGAAGAAATTATAGCTCTTGCTAAAGAGTATAATGTTAAAGGTCAAGTGGGACATGTAGAGCGTTTTAACCCTGCATTTATCGCTACTAAAGGCATGATTGAAAACCCAATGTTTATTGAAACCCATCGATTAGCAGAATTTAATCCTAGGGGAACAGATGTTCCTGTGGTTTTAGATTTAATGATTCATGATATTGATGCGATTTTGAGCGTAGTGAATTCTCCAGTAAAAAACGTGAGTGCTAGTGGGGTTTCCGTAATTAGCGAAACACCAGATATTGCTAATGCTCGTATTGAGTTTGAGAACGGATGTGTAGCTAATTTAACTTCAAGTCGAATTTCGTTAAAAAACATGCGTAAAACTCGTTTCTTCCAGAAAGATGCTTATATCTCCGTTGATTTCTTAGAGAAAAAATGTGAAGTAGTCAAAATGAAAGACGCACCTGAAGTGCCAGGTGATTTTGATATGATTTTACAAAATGCAGAAGGAGTGAAAAAACAAATATATTTCTCAAATCCTGATGTATCACAAAACAATGCGATCCTAGATGAATTAGAGACTTTTGGTGATGCTATTACCAATGATACGACTCCCATTGTAACACTTGAACAAGCTACAAATGCTTTGAGGGTGGCGTACCAAATTATTAATTGTTTTAAAAAGTAAAACACTTATGATTTTTAAACACATAGACACATAGAAAAAAAAGGAGAAGATAGATCAATTCATTGATTCACATAGCTATGTGTAACTATCCAAAAGTAAAACGCCTTTTTTTAAGACTCAAAAAAACTATGTCTCTATGTGTTTAAAAAAATAACCTACCTAAAATGGTTCTTTTGGGACCACTAAAATATATTTCCTGATATGAAAACAATTGCGGTAATTGGCGCTGGAACGATGGGCAACGGAATTGCACATACTTTTGCGCAACACGGTTTTGTGGTCAAACTTATAGATGTATCGGAAAAAGCGTTGGACAAAGCGATGGACACCATTGCGACTAACCTGAACCGAATGGTTGCTAAAGGCAGCATCACAACAGATGACTTTGCAAAAACCATTACTAACATCATCACCTATACCGATATTGAAGATGGTGTGGTAGGTGTTGATTTCGTAATCGAAGCCGCTACAGAAAACCGTGATTTAAAGCTGAAAATATTCAAAAAACTAAATGAGTACTGTGCGCACAACACTATTTTTGCAACAAATACATCATCGATTTCGATTACAGATATTGCCAGTGTGGTAGCACATCGGGAACGCGTGATTGGAATGCATTTTATGAATCCAGTACCGCTGATGCCTCTTGTTGAAGTTATCAAAGGAGAAAAAACAAACGAAGAAGTAACAAAAATTACCGTAGCTTTAGCTGAAAAATTAGGTAAAAATCCCGTGGTAGTAAATGATGCTCCTGGTTTTGTAGCCAATCGCATCTTAATGCCAATGATAAATGAAGCGATTGAAACACTGGAAAATAAAATTGGTGGTGTAATCGAAATTGATAACATCATTAAACTCGGTATGCACCATCCGATGGGACCATTGCAACTTGCAGATTACATAGGGCTCGATGTATGTTTATCCATATTAAATGTGATGGAAGACGGTTTTAAAAACCCTAAATACGCCCCTACTCCATTATTAATAAAAATGGTCAATGACGGGAAACTAGGAGTCAAATCAGGTGAAGGTTTTTATGATTATAATGAAAACAAAAAAGCCGAAAAAGTAGCGAAGCAGTTCATTTAAAACACAGATTTTACGGATTAAATGTGTTTAAAAAATCAGATTAAATAGATTTTAAATAATAGCCCTTTTCAATATGTCAATAGCTCAAAACCTACTCAATATAAAAGCCAGTTTACCTGAAAGCGTTACTCTTGTAGCGGTTTCTAAAACCAAACCTGTTTCGGATTTAATGGAAGTCTATGATGCTGGTCAACGCATTTTTGGTGAAAACAAAATCCAAGAGATGGTCGATAAATGGGAACAAATGCCCAAAGATATTGAATGGCACATGATAGGTCATGTTCAAACAAACAAAGTTAAATATATGGCACCGTTTGTGAATTTGATTCACGGTGTGGATAGTTTAAAGCTACTTCAAGAAATCAACAAACAAGCTGCCAAAAACAACCGCATCATCAATTGTTTGCTACAAATACACATTGCTGAGGAAGAAACGAAATTTGGTCTTGACGAAACCGAATTAAATGTTCTCCTAACTTCTTCTGAATTACAAGATATGAAAAACATTCAGATTCTCGGATTGATGGGAATGGCAACATTTACTGACAATCAAAACCAAGTCAAAAAAGAATTTCAACATTTAAAATCGGTTTTTGATAAACTAAATCCACTGAATACTACAAACTATAAACTGAACACTATTTCAATGGGGATGTCCGGTGATTATCAATTAGCAATTGAATGCGGCAGTACCATGGTTCGCATAGGAAGTAGTATATTTGGGGGGAGAAAATGATTGATGATTATTGATTAACGATTTATAATTTCAGATTACCTGAAAACTTATAACTGAAAACTGAACACTTATTTTGTACGCAATACTCGACATAGAAACCACAGGAGGACAATTCAACGAAGAAGGAATAACTGAAATTGCTATCTATAAATTTGATGGATATGAAGTTGTGGACCAATTCATCAGTTTGGTAAATCCTGAAATTCCCATTCAGCCTTTTGTTGTAAAACTTACAGGAATCAATAATGCCATGTTACGCTCAGCACCAAAGTTTTTTGAGGTAGCTAAACGTATTATCGAAATAACAGAAGGCAGTGTAATTGTCGCTCATAATGCAAGTTTTGATTATCGCATTTTACGAACCGAATTTCGTCGTCTTGGGTATGATTTTGAGTCCCGTACTATCTGTACAGTCGAACTGGCAAAAAAGCTAATTCCAGAACAAGAATCCTATAGTTTAGGAAAACTAGTTCGTGCTTTAGGTATTCCTGTAACGGACAGACACAGAGCAAGTGGAGATGCTTTAGCTACAGTAAAGCTTTTTAAGATGTTGCTTGATAAAGATGTAGAAAAAAATATTGTAAAAGACTTTATTAAACTCGAAATAGAAAAAGGTATCGCTCCTAAATTATTGGACATCATCAATAACCTACCGCCTAAAACGGGAATTTATTACATCCATAATGAAGCAGGAAACATCATCAATATTGGTCGCAGTCGCAACATCAAAAAAAGAGTGAATCAGTATTTTACAGGTATTACACATACCGCAAAAAAAATACAGAAAGAGGTCTTTACAGTCACTTATGAAGAAACAGGAAACGAATTGATTGCTATACTAAAAGAAACGGAAGCCATCAAGAAAAACCGTCCCGTTTACAATAGAATCCCACGCAAAAATAGCTTACCATGGTCTATTTATGCAGAAAAAGACAAAAACGGTTACCTCAATCTAAAACTACATAAAACGGACGGTCGCAAAAAAGAAATCACGTCCTACGCTAATGAAACTGATGGAAAAAATGCCTTATTCCGCATCACTGCCGATTATCATTTATGTCAAAAATTAACAGGTTTATACCAAACCAAAACGGCTTGTTTCCAACACAAAATTAAAGAATGTGATGGCGCTTGTCTTGGCGAAGTTTCAGCTACTGAATACAATGCCCGTGTAATGCAATACATCGACAAAAATAATTTTGAAAACACCAATATCGTCATTATAGATCGAGGTCGAACAATCAACGAACGTTCCGCTATTTTAATCGAAAATGGACAGTTAAAAGGGTACGCTTATTACGATTTGAATTATCAAATTACTCAAATAGACATCCTTAAAAACATCTTGATTCCCATGACTAATAATCGAGAAACAAGACATATTATACAAACCTATATCAAGAAAAACAAAGGACATAAAATCATGAAGTTTTAACTAAACTAAAACCATTTTATCATTAACTATGCCAAATATAAAGTCAAATTATGACCGTTTTAGACAAAAAGTCTATATCATCATCTATGGTACTAGTACTAAGGCGGGACGCTTATTCGATTTAATTTTACTAGGACTGATCCTCCTCAGCGTCTTTTTAGTCATGATGGAAACCGTGGAAGGATTTGATGCTAAATACCATTTTGAGCTTGTTTTCCTCGAATGGGCGATTACTTTTTTCTTTACCCTCGAATATTTTTTACGCATCCTCACCATCAACAAACCGTGGAAATACATCTTTAGTTTCTACGGGATTATCGATTTAGTGGCTATTTTACCTATGTATTTATCATTATTCTTCCTTGGTTCTACCGTTTTTAGTGTCGTTAGGTCTTTGCGTCTATTACGATTATTCAAAATATTAAATCATCCGCAATTTAATAGTCAATCCAGCCAACTCAAAGATGCCATTAACGCTAGCAAAGGAAAAATTATTGTATTTATCTATTTTGTCCTTATTATCACGATTATTATTGGCTCAGTTATGTACCTCGTTGAAGGCAAAGAAAGTGGCTTTACAAGTATTCCAGTTGGTATTTATTGGACTATTGTCACCTTGACGACCGTTGGTTATGGAGACATCTCGCCTATCACGCCTTTAGGCCAATTCATCGCCTCTTTTGTTATGATTTTAGGGTATGGAATCATTGCTGTACCTACTGGAATTGTCACTGCTGAAATTGCCAAAAGACAGCATAAAGCTACCATTCATCCCGAATCCCCTTGTCCAGGATGTGGAACAGATGAATATCCAAATAATGCCAATTTTTGTCCACAATGCGGACATTCTTTAAATAATTAACTCTACAATATGAAGCCATTTCCAGCTATTCACTACAACTCCTCCTCCTTCAAGTTGTATTTCTAAGTCATAAAAGGAGCTTCTAAAGTCGCTCATTTATAATAAGAAATACTAACTTGCAGTCGTCCGGGGTTTTCGTTGCTATCTGGGCTAAAAATTATGAAGTACCTAATCACCATTATTGGACCTACAGCCATTGGCAAAACCGCTTTGAGTATTCAATTAGCGAATCATTATCAATGTGACATTGTATCTTGTGACAGCCGTCAGTTCTTTAAAGAAATGAGTATCGGAACCGCAGTTCCTAATACTACCGAATTAGCTTCAGCAACGCATCATTTTATCCAAAACAAATCCATTTTTGAAAACTATACCGTAGGCGATTACGAAAAAGAAGCTATTGCCGCCATTGAGAAGTTGTTTCAAACCAATGATTACGTTGTTCTAGTGGGTGGTTCAGGCTTATACGTCAATGCTGTACTAAAAGGTTTTGATGAATTCCCTGAAATAGATCCTGCTATTCGCACCGAAGTAAATTCGAAGTACGAACAATTAGGCATC
>NZ_JBAWDL010000078.1:0-6954 GCF_049590715.1 Flavobacterium sp. | reverse complement strand
CATTTGATGTATGGATTTCTGATAGTTTTGGGAATGAAAAGAAACTCACTTTCCAATTCAATAGTAGCAATTAACAAATAAAATTCTGTCCATAAGGCAGGATTTTTTTATGCTGTCACGCTCACATTTTATATTTTTGTGATGTAGTGAAATAAATATATTTTGTAAATTTATATGTAGAAATGTAATAGCTATTATTATGGTTGCATCATTAGTTATAGGAATTCTGTTTTTGGTTTTAGGCTTGGCGCTTCGCTATTGGATTAATCGTAGAAAGTTTTACAGGCGCAGTCCTATAGGAGCAGAAAGCTTTTCCTCATATGAAAAATCGGTTGGCATTAAGTTGATCGAACGTGTTGGTAAATGGATAGCCTATGCACTGATTATCTTTGGGCTATTATCATTATGGGTTTATTCCCGTGAAAAAAACGATAAAGAAAAACAGAAACTGGAGATAAATACTGAAACAACCGACCAACGCAGATAATCATTATATAAATATAGTTTTGAAGAAAATCGGATAACCCAAAAGGTTATCCAGTTTTTGCTTAACGAAAAAAGTAAATTGCAGTTTACTTTTTTCTTACAGTGGATTTGCGTCAAACCATTTTCATATGTTTTGACTTCGATAAATTCAATTGCTTGTTCAGATCTTCCCTCAATTTAGCTATTTTTTAATCATGCCATTCTATAGCAAGACTGTCTCGACCATCGGGAGGGAGTTACTTTTCGATAGATATTTTGCTATAATGATATATTAGCTACTGCCCCTTTCTGTTACTTTAAATCATTGAATTTATTTTCAAGTTCAGTAAGCCATTTTTTTCTTTTGTCCACGGTTACTTGTTTTACTTGATCAAAACTTATCCATTTTCTGTTTTTAAGCCCAATTTTCCAAAACGTACCCATTATCATTGCTTTCTTAATTGCGTTGCCAAAAAATATCCTATATAACCAATTTGGTGTATTCATTGTCGTAATCATTGTAACACCTTTTAAATTGTACCACAATGGTTTCATTCTTGTGTTCTCTTTGTTTGTATAGTCATAAGCAACACCGGGAAAAATTACTTTGTCCACAAATCCTTTTGTCATTGCTGGCATCAATTCCCACCAAATTGGAAATATAAAAACCAAATGGTCTGCATTTTTAATTTTGTTGTTATATTCAATGACTTTTGGGTCAATCGGTTTTTTATCCCGAAATGCTTTTAAATCACCTGCTGTCATTACAGGATTAAAATTGTCTTTGTCCAAATGAATAAGGTCAATCTGGTGATTACCTTTTGTGAGTCCATTTATTACAGATTGTAAAATTGCATTGCAAAAACTCCCGTCATATGGATGATTAAATACTATTACTACTTTCATTTTTATGTTGTTTTAAAATTACAACACAAATGTCCGTAGTTGAAATTAGTAGGACGATAACAATTGTAAAGAAACGACTATCGTCTGTTTCTGATACGACTTAATGAAACAGAAGTAATACCTAAAAATGATGCAATGTAATGTTGAGGAACTCTCTTTAAAATTTTAGGATTGTTTTTTAAAAGTTCTAAATACCTTTTCTCTGGATTGTCTTTGATTCGAGAAAGAAATAATTTTTGATAAAATATTAGTCGTTGAAAAGTATGTTCGTCTATTTGGTTTTTTATGGTTGATGAATTTTCAATTATAGTCTGAAAATCCTTTTTTGAAATAGAATACAAAATGCAAGGTTCAATGCTTTCAATCGTAAATAAACTTGGTTGGTTTGTTCGGAAACTTTCGACAGAAGAAACGCCTTCGCCTTCAAAGAAAAACTGAAAAGTGATGTCTTTTCCATTGTGATTAAAGCAAACTCTTAAACAACCTTTTTCAATATAGAATGCTTTTTTCGCAATTTCGCCCTCGTTCAACAAAATTGTCTTTGCAGGAATTTCTTGTCGTTTGAAAAAGTGTTTAAAATTGTCCCACTCAGAATTTTTCATTTTGATATTTTCCATTTTTATTATCGTTGTAGACGGTCTGTTGCTTTCGAATTAAGGTTGCCACTAAATAGTAATTATAAACAATGTGTATTTTGCATAACTATACACAATGTGCTTATGTGTACACAACAAAATTAATGATTAAAATTTCCCTTAAAGAGATAATTTGATAAAATGTAAATCAATCCAGCGACGTTCTTTTGCTTCTTTTCTTTGGTCGCAGATTTGAAAAGAAAAGAAGTCTATCCAAAATCAATTAATGGGATCATGACTATCCCACGGAAAAAATCTCGCAACCTGTTTGGGAAAATAGGGAAATGAAAGAATGAAATAGATGATTTTGACAAAGTGGTTGCCCGTTTTTAAGCAAAAATGCTTTCCGACCGTAGTGAGGAACTGCATTTTTGCCACCCGATTTCTCGGGCTAGGCAACTTTTATTGGATTGGTACTAAAATTGTTCAGAATAAGCAAAAAGGCCCCTGTATTTGGTTATTCTTAATTAATCGTAGAAAATTTTACAGGCGTAGTTCTATGGGCGCAGAAAGTTTTTCTTCTTAATAAAAATCGTTTGGCATTAAATTCATGAGCAAGGTGGCAAATGGGTGGCTTATGCCTTGATTATCTTGGGACTATTGTCATTGTGGGTTTATTCCCGTGAAAAAAATAATAAGAAGAAACAGAAACTAGAAATAAAACTTAACCAACCGACCAACGCACATAATCATTCTTAAAATATGGTTCTAAGAAAATCGGATAACCCAAAGGGTTATTCGATTTTTTTGTGCCAGTTAGTAAAAGCCACATATTTCCTTTAAATGGCAACCAATTCAAACTTTATCAATCCTATTAAAAGCCTATATAAATTAAATTTCCATACCAAAATTGAAGCAGAAATAGAAGTAATCGCAATACAGAAATCCGCATTGATGGAAATAAAAAGAACTGAGGGAGCCTTTAGAAATGGCGAAAAGAGAAGATAAATTACTGCCATAAATTCAGATAGGGGCAAAATCATTTTTAAAAAAAACAGTTATACTCGCTGCACTATATCATAATTATTTAACAATAACTAATCAGTTTTTTGCTCCAATTGGTTTTAAAGATTTGATGAGTATCTAAAGCAGTTTAGTATCTTTGTAACGAAATATAGAAAATCTTAAAGTGTTTTTACTTTAAGTCCCACATTGAAAACTGGTAATTTTTAGACAACGGGACAATAAGAAAGAACACCTATGCCATAGGCGTAGGTGCTCGCTTATTCGTTGTCGGGTATACCAGTACCTCAATGTGCGTTAAGTGTAGTGGTCTGCGCCTTATTTTTTGTGCAGTGCTACATCAACTTCACAAAAGTATGATGATATGAAAACTGGTACAACACAAGAAAAAATTACCTTAGCTTTTATAAATGACAAAAGTCCAATTTTGGATATAACTTGCAACGACCTCGCTACCTCAGGAATGGACGTTTTATTCCGCTCAGAAAACATTGAAGACGGATTATCTCAATTATCAGCATTAAAAGCACTGCCCAAAGTATGTATTATTGATCTTGATTTTTACGATAGGAATGTTCTGGTACAACTTCAAGAATTGAGAGTACAATATCCAATAATTAAACTTATTGCACATAGTGATATTGATGATCAGAAAGTCGGTAAAGATTTGTTAGATATTGGTTTCTCGAGTTATTTGCTTATCGGAAGTGGTAAAGATGATTTTAGAAAAGTTATCGAAGGGGGTATCAATTAGGAACAGGGTATATTAAATGATTTCTAGCTATCGAAATAGCAACAAATTTAATAAAGTAAAAATATTAATTAAAAAGTGCTAATTCAAAAACCAAACATAATCAAGCGACGTTCTTTTGCTTCTTTTCTTTGGCCGCAGATCTGGAAAGAAAAGAAGTTGGTTTAAACAAAAAATGGGATAATGAATATCCCACGGAAAAATCTAGCAACCTGTTTGGCAAAATATAAGGAAAGTCTTGTGTCCTCCAAGCAAGACAAAAGTTTAGTTATTGGTGGCAGTATTTTTTATAGTATTGGTTTTTCAAATCCAGTAGTGAATTTTTCAAAATGTTGAGCGATTTCTAACAATTTCTTATCTGTCCATTTTTTAGAATGTATTTGAATTCCAACGGGCATTCCGTTTTTCTTTTTTCCAATCGGAATAACAACTATTGGATGTCCTGAAAATGCAGTCGTAAAGTTAAAAGAAGCGATAGCTTTTGTGTAACCTATTTTTTTATTATTAACGAAAAATGGTTTTCCTGCATTTTGATGTTTGTATGCTTCAAAGGAACAAACAGGTGTAATCCACACATCATAAGTTGTTAAAAAATCATTGTAAATTTCTGAAAATGTGTCTTTATAATCGATTGCTTTTGCATAATTAATATTGGATAAACGTTGCCCCATAGCCATTCCTTTTGCCCACAAATGGTCTCTGTATTTCAGACGAATAAAGGCATACATAAAACTGGCTAATAACGGTGCTTTGGGATTGTTAATTCCTATTTCAAACCCAATAATTTTACTACATTCTAAATAGGCTTTTTGTTCGTCATACTTTGGGTGTTCAATACTTAAAATATGATTGTCATTTTTAACTTTGACTATGAAATTATTAAACAATTCTAAATATTCAGCATCAACTTCTGTATCGTTTATGGTTTCAGAATAAGCAATATTTAATGATTGGTTGTTCCATTCGCTATGGTTTATGTTGGTTGGTGGTAATTCTGGAAGTTCATATTTCGTATTATTTCCTAAAACTTCCATCATTAGAAGTAAATCTGCTACATTTTTTGCTAAAGGTCCGGGTGTAATAATATGCCTTCTTCCTTGCGGTTTGTTTTTAACTTTGAGGTGACCTCTATTTGAAAGAAAATTTTCTGTTGGACGCAAACCGCAAATACCATTAAAGTGAGCAGGAACTCTTACTGATCCTCCCGCATCAGCTCCTAATTCTAAAGAACTAAATCCAGAAGCTATTGCTACTGCCGAACCCCCCGAACTTCCGCCAGCGACTCTTGAAACGTCATAGGGGTTATTAGTTTTTCCGTTCCAAAAATTGGTGCTTTGCCAGTCAATGCAATAAAGTGCAGTATTTGTTTTTCCAATAATAATAGCCCCTGCTTCTTTCAGTCTTTTGACTAATTCTGCATCTTCAGTGGCTACGTAATTTCTCAAAAAAGGATCGCCATTTGAGCTTTTTAATCCTTTTACTAAAAAACTATCCTTTATTGTTATTGGCAATCCGTGAAGTAAACCTATATTTTTACCTTGTGCTATGTCTAAATCTTTTTGCCTAGCTTCCTCTAAAATATCTTTTTTGTTCCTTAAATCACAAACAGCATTCATAGTAGGATTGTGCTTTTCAATGTGATTTAAAAAAGCACTCACAATCTCTAAAACACTTAATTCTTTTGCTTTTATTTTACTAACAAGTGTCGTAGCACTTTCAAATACAATATTGTCCATTATTTTTTTTGACAAAGTTACTGTACAGCAATCTTATATCTTTTTGACAATTATCAAAATCCTATTTTATTTTTTAGCTCTAATTCTACTTAACGTTTCTTGCGTAATACCTATGTATGAGGCGATATGTCCAAGATTTACTCTTTGCTGAAGCGAGGGGAATTTGTGGGTTAATTTTTCATATCGTTCTTTTGCCGAATAGAAAAGCAAATCTTCGATTCGTTCTGCAATATCTATGTAGATGTTTTCTAGAAAAATACGAGCATATTTTTCGTAGTGAGGCTTATCTTCGAGAAGTTTTTTCCAATCATCGTAGTTGATATAAGACAAAGAACTATCTTCCAGTAACTCAATATTATAACGACTTTTTTTTCTTTGAATAAAACTATCAATAGCGGTTATAGAGGTTTTTTCTATGGCAAAATGGGCGGTAATATCTTTCGTGTCTTTGTGATAATATGCTCTTGCTAATCCTTTATGTATAATAAAAAAATGATTGCATATTGTTCCTTCACAATGTAATAAGTGCTTGCTTGGTAATTCTTGAAAAGTCATTAGCTTACTAAAATCATCAAAAAAATCTGCTGAAATTTGGTCAGATAAATTTAAGTTGTCGAATATCAATTTTCATTATTTTGGGTTAATATTGCCACCAACACTCAAATATATGCAATGCGTATTTTGTCTTGTTAGACTTATTTCTTTGTTAATGATATAGCAAATTTATGAAATATTAACCAAGCGACGTTCTTTTGCTTCTTTTCTTTGGTCGCAGATGTGAAAAGAAAAGAAGTCCGTTAAAATCAATAATGGGATACTGAATATCCCACGAAAATTTCTCGCAACTTGTTTGGCGAAAATAGGGAAATGGAAGAATGAAATGGAAGATTTTTGACAAAGTGGTTGCACCTTATTAGATGCAAAAATGCGTTTCCGACCGAAGTGAGGAATTGTATTTTTGCCACCCGATTTCTCGGGTTAGGCAACTTTTATTGGGTGGGTATTAAAATCTTTCAAATTGTGAAAAAAGCCTCTGTATTCGGTCATTCCATTGCGGAACAAATTCCAAAGCAAAGAACAACCCATTTGTGCCAATGATGAATTAATAAATAAATCCTGTTTTTCCAATGCTTCAGCTAAACTGCAACTTGGTGTGTCGTCCTGCTCTTCAGACTGTTTTAAAAGTTCGCCAAATTCATCGGTAACCAATGGCAGGCTTGCCACCGTTTCGTATTTCTCAGAATTGGGTTGTTGGATAGTTCCTATTGTTGATAGTAAAACTTGTCCTGTATGTTGGCTGTTACCGAAATCTAACCAATACCGTGGGCGATTTGAATAGGATTTACCGTTGTTTAAAATTTTTAAAATGTCTGCAATCTCAAATCTTGCTTTTACGCTGTCCACACAAGAAATATAAATACTTGAACCAGCTTTTTCGGGTAATTTATCCAAATAGTCTTTTTCGAATTTTGCCGTTTCCGATTTCCAATTTGTTCCC
>NZ_JBAWDL010000077.1:0-8767 GCF_049590715.1 Flavobacterium sp. | reverse complement strand
GACTCCTACCAACTCATATATAAAAGCTTCCTTGGTATTTAAAAAAGTGAAACCATAACGAATCGCACGACGTAATATTCTACGAATTACATATCCCGCACCCGTGTTGGATGGCAATTGTCCATCTGCAATGGCAAACGCTACAGCGCGTACGTGATCGATCACCACACGAATAGCAATATTGGTTTTATTTTGCTCTTCAGAAACGTCTTTAATTTCGTTTGTGGTGTATTTAAATCCTGTTATTTCTTCGACCTTTGCAATTAGTGGTGTAAATACATCTGTATCATAATTTGATGTAACCCCTTGCATTGCCATACACAAACGCTCAAATCCCATTCCGGTATCTACGTGTTGTGCTGGTAATTTCTCTAGAGATCCATCTGCTTTACGGTTAAATTCCATAAATACATTATTCCAAATCTCCACTACTTGTGGATGATCTGCATTGACCAGGCTGAAACCAGAAACAGCTGCTCTTTCTGCGTCTGTACGCAAATCGATATGAATTTCAGAACATGGTCCACATGGTCCTTGATCACCCATTTCCCAGAAGTTGTCTTTTTTATTTCCCAAAATGATACGGTCTTCGGGAACAAATTGTTTCCAAATATCAAATGCATCCTGATCAAATGGTACATTCTCCGCTTCATTTCCTTCAAAAACAGAAACATACAAACGATCCTTCTCTAATTTTAAAACTTCTGTCAAAAACTCCCATGCCCACGGTAATGCTTCTTTTTTGAAATAATCTCCAAAAGACCAGTTACCTAACATTTCGAACATGGTATGGTGATAGGTGTCAAAACCTACATCTTCTAAATCATTATGTTTTCCTGAAACACGAAGACACTTTTGCGTGTCGGTGATACGATTACTTTTGGGTGTGGCATTTCCTAAAAAGTATTCTTTAAACTGTGCCATCCCCGAGTTGTTGAACATCAAGGTTGGATCATCTTTTAGAACAATAGGTGCCGAAGGAACAATTAAGTGTCCTTTACTTTCAAAGAATTGTAAGTACGCTTTGCGAATGTCTTGTGATTTCATTTTTATTATTTATCCTGTTAATCGGTTAATCGTTTAGTATCAAACGCAAATAACCAAATCGTCTATTTTTTTGGTGCCCCAGATGGCAGTGGAAAGCTTCGAGAATGGGACTCTATTTTTTTCTTGAAGCGGCAGAGCGACCGGAGGAAGCTCCTGCGGTTTCATTAGAAAAAAAGAGTACCTATCGAGAACTTGCAACGCACAGCTGGATTAGGCTCTAATTATTATTATTCTTAAAAAAGCAGTGGTACGAATGAAACATTTATTAAATTTGTTCGACTAACCTTTTTGAACGTGCAAAAATAGGGTATTTTAAAATATGGCGAAAGTAAAATATTATTACGATTCTGAAAATCTGGCTTATCGGAAAATTAAAACCAAAAAAAGATACAAATTTGCTTATATCATCTTGTTTTTGGTAGCGGCATCCTTGTTTGGTTTTCTGAGTTTTGTGGTTTTATTGAACACCCCTTACTTTGATACACCAAAAGACCGTTTGCTAATGCGTCAGATTGATAATTTAAAACTAAATTACGATATCCTTGACAAACGAATTGATGAATTAAACGAAGTTACTGCTGCCATAGAGGATCGCGATAATAATTTATACCGCACGTATTTTAATATTTCACCTATTCCAACTGAAGAACGCAAGTCAGGGATAAAAGGTCCTGATCGCTATGCTGAATTAAAAGGGTACGACAATTCTAAACTGGTTTTAAATACAACTCAAAAAGTAGATATCCTTTCCAAAGAACTGGTGATTCAATCGAAGTCATTGGATGCCATATTGAAATTGGCAAAGGAAAAAAACAAATTATTAGCGACTATTCCTGCCATTCAACCAGTGCGGAATGAGAATTTAAAACGGATGGCTTCTGGTTTTGGATATCGAACCGATCCTTTTACCAAAGCACGTAAAATGCATGAAGGCATGGATTTTACAGCGCAACAAGGAACCCCTATTTACGCTACAGGTGATGGGATTGTTGACCGAGCAGATGCCAATGCATCAGGTTTTGGTAACCATGTAGTGATTAGGCATGGTTATGGATACGAAACGCTCTATGCACATATGAGCAAATACAATTGTAGGGCTGGACAACGTATAAAAAGAGGTGATGTAATCGGATTTGTAGGAAGTACTGGTCGGTCAGAAGGACCACATTTACATTATGAAGTCCACAAAGATGGTAAAGTAGTGAATCCGTTGAATTTTTATTACGGAAATATTTCAGCTGTGGAATATGTGGCGATTTCGCAACTGGCTAATCAAGAGAATCAGTCTCTAGATTAAGGATTTTTGATTTGAGATTTAGGATTACCTTTGAATATTAACATTGAAATTAAAAAACAGATTTTATATCTTGCAGGAAAAAAACCTGAAACTTTAAACCTGAAACCAAATTAAGACATGCACATAGAACTTTCTAAAGACAAAAGATATTTCAGCATTGGTGAAATTGCCAAGGCCTTTAATGTCAATGCATCCCTTATTCGTTTTTGGGATAGTGAGTTTGATATTTTGAAACCTAAGAAAAATGCTAAAGGCAACCGAATGTTTACACCTGAGGATGTAACAAACTTGCAATTGATTTATCATTTGGTCAAAGAAAGAGGTTTTACCCTTGAAGGTGCTAAAACGCATTTGAAAGAAGGACAAAAGAAAACCCTAGATAAATTTGAAATTATTAGGAAACTGGAATCAATTAAAACGCAGTTGACGAATATCAAAAATGAACTGTAGATTTTTAATTGTTGATTAACGATTTTTAATTGCATATTTTACAAATAGAACTTAAATTTTAAAACAAAAAACAAACTTTAAATTAAACACAAACATGGATTTTAAAAAATTTTTACCTTGGATTATTGTTGCAGTAATCATTTTTGCTGGTTATAGTTGGATTAAAGGAATTAACAACACGGCAGTAACGCTAAACCAAGATGTAGAGCAATCTTGGGGAAATGTTCAAACAGCTTATCAAAGACGTAATGACCTTATTGGGAATTTAGTGAACACGGTTAAAGGAGCTGCTGATTTTGAAAAAAGCACTTTGACAGCTGTTATTGAGGCTCGTGCCAAAGCGACACAAACAACTGTTGATCCATCAAACATTACACCAGAACAATTAGCCGCTTTTAATTCAGCTCAAAGTGGCGTAAGCAGTTCATTATCACGTTTATTAGTTACTGTAGAAAAATATCCTGATTTGAAAGCAAATCAAAATTTCTTAAAACTACAAGACGAATTAGCTAGTACTGAAAACCAAATCTTAACTGCTAGAACTCGTTTTAACGAATCCGTTAAACCATACAACACACACATCAAAACGTTCCCAAATACATTGTTTGCAGGTATGTTTGGCTTCAAAGAAAAAGCATATTTCAATGCGGTTGAAGGTGCTGAAAAACCAGTAGAAGTAAAATTCTAAAAAAAAGATTTCAGATTAACGATTTTTAATTGCAGAATTATACTTCTAAAATCAAAAATCGTTAATCTTCATTCAAAAATAATCCCCATGTCAAAAGTAGAAGATTTTTTAACCCAAGAAGAGGAAGAAGCAATTGTAGAAGCCATTCGTTTAGCTGAAAAAGAAACTTCTGGCGAGATTCGTGTTCATATTGAAAAAACAACTTCAAAAGTTCCTTACGATAGGGCTTTGGAAGTTTTTCATCATTTAGGCATGGATGCTACCCAACTCAAAAATGGGGTTTTGATTTATATTGCTGTCAAAGACAAAAACTTTGTGATTTGCGGTGACCAAGGAATTAATGATGTTGTTCCAAATGATTTCTGGGATTGTACTAAAGAAGCTATGGCTGCACAGTTCAAAACTGGCAACTTCAAACAAGGATTGATTGACGGTATCACCAGAGCCGGAGACCAATTGCAGAAGTATTTTCCTTATCAAGAAGGCGACATCAACGAATTATCAAACGAAATATCAAAAGGAGAATGAGTTATAGTCCAAAGTCAATAGTCCATAGTTCTAAAACTAATTACAATAATCCAATTTCAAAAACAGGATTTTATCTCATTTTAACCCTACTCCTTTTCCTAACTAATGGATTTGTATTCGCACAATTTACCATTCCAGAAATTCCAAAATTCCAAACTTCAGTTTATGATTATGCTAACGTTCTGAGCAGTACCGAAAAAGCTCAACTGGAGAAAAAACTGATCCATTACTCTGATTCGACTACGACTCAAATTGTAATTATCACCATCGAAAGTTTAAAAGGGGAAGACATTGGAATTTTGACTCCAAAATGGGCACATCAGTGGGGAATTGGGGGAACCAAAAAAGATGACAATGGAGTCCTTATTTTATTGGCGAAAGCCGAAAGACAAATTTGGATTGCTCCTGGTTACGGACTTGAGGACAGATTAACGGCCGGTATTGGTGGAGAAATTACAAGAAACATTATCATTCCTGAATTTAAAGCAGGAAGTTACTACAACGGTCTCAACAAAGGAACAGACGCTATTATTGATGTTTTCAAAGGAAAATATAAAGGCAAAAGAAAACAACAAAACAAAGAACAAGGTTTTCCAATCCTTCCATTCATCATTATAATCGTTTTTATCATCATCCTAGCTTCAAAGAATAAAGGCGGAGGAAGCGGTGGCAACTCTGGCACTCGTGGCGGAGGACCTAGCCTACTCGATGTTATTCTATTAAGTAGTTTAGGTCGTGGTGGCGGTGGTGGATTTGGCGGTGGAGGTTCATCAGGAGGTTTTGGCGGTGGAGGTGGCTTCGGCGGTGGATTTGGTGGCGGAGGTTTCTCTGGCGGTGGATCTGGCGGGAGCTGGTAAATACATTCAAAAACAAATACAGTGGTGTTCTTTCTAAAGGACACCACTTTTTTTGTACTTAGAAAAGTTTAAATTTAAAAATACGAACCACCATTAAAATTTTAAATGCTCTCTTGATAATACATCCTAAAAAAGATCTTTTATCTACTATATATCCCCATGTACTAAATAATTCTACCTTAGATTCAAGAAAAAATAACAACGTACAAAAAACCCTGCCATATAAAATACAAGCAGGGTCTAACCAAATTTAACCACCAAATAACTTTATCAATCTCTATGTCGTTCTCTTGAAGAAGCTGGGATTTCTTTCTCTTTTATTCCTCCAAAGTTTTTTATTTTATAAATTAATGAAAGCATAGCATAACGTTTCAAAACAGTATTTTCCTCATCGCGTATTGAAGTATCCGTAATAGACCGTGAGTATCCTTGATTTTGATCTAAAATATCATATACTTTCAATCTTGCTGTGAATGTTTTATCCAAAAACGTATACCCTAAACTCATATTCCACAAATAATAGGAGTTTTTATAAGCACCACCTGAATTAGAATTATAACTATATCCCAAATCATTACTAAGAACCCACTTTTCAATAAAATAATTGGTTGTCTTTAAATTCATTTTATGGATAACATTAGAACGAGAATCGATTGAATAGTTTTTATATTTCGATTCATTATAAGCAAAATTATAAGAAGGAGCGATAGTAAAAAACTGACCATAATTATAAGAGAAATAAACTCTTGGGGAAAATGATAACGTATTTGCATCATAAAACACATTATTAACAAAACCCTTATCAAGTCCATAACTTGAATTAAAACCTAAACCATAACGATAAGAGTTATCGTCTTTCTTGATATAGTTATTCCAATAAGCTCCTAAAGAAGAATTGTAAATATTATTAATGTTTACAAAAGTTGTTTGACTTGTTCCATCTGCTGCATACACTTTTGTAGAGATAATATCACTATCAATAACATCCGCTTTCATATAGATATTATACCCTGAGCGTTTTTTGACATTGTAATTTCTAAAATTAAAATTAAAACTATGCTTTTTAACAGGATCTAAATCTGGGTTACCAATCACCGTATTTACTGTACTACTAATATCTAAAACAGGTAGTAATTGATATGCAGTAGGCAAATTCACTCTGTAATCATATTTCAACAAAGCATAATTAGATTTGTCAATTTTGTACTTAAATTGTGTATGCCATTCTGGAATAATATAATGCGCTTTCAAATTAGTCTGTTTACCCAAATACAATGAGGAGTTATCATAATTCACTAAAAAAGTATTATTTCTTACATTAAATGAAAAAACTTTATCATCATAGATAAACCCCATTTTTGGTGCTATTGCATATTGTTTTGAAGACATATAACTAGACTGCTTGTCGTTAAAAATAGAATAGTCTTGAGAAGCATCATCAAAATTAAAAGTTTTCTCATCAGTCACTTTATTATCCCAACGGTAATCTACTCCTACTCGTAAACGAACAACCTCCGAAACTGGCTCTGTATATTCAGTCCCTAAATACAAATAATCACGCTTGATTTGATTGTCATTCTTTTGATTACGTAAAATAACATTTCCTGTTTTATAGGAATTTGTTGTAGAATTATTAAAGGCTATGTTCTGATTATCCGAATTATTATTAACCATCGAAAAATTTAAGTTCCTACGTTTTTTTGTAAAATTATGATTAACATTAAGTTGATTATCAAAATTTATCCCATCTGATGTTCGTGAAGTTGTTCCTATATTTTTATTTAGCAAAACACCATTTTCATCTGTAGTAACACTCGATGATTTTCCATCGCTCTTATAATTCGATCTACGTAACCGTGGTTCTAACGAAATCTGAGTTGTCAGACTTGGTTTATAATTCAATTCAAAATTAACCTTATGATTATTATTCTCAATTCTTGCATCTGAATCGGATTGTGTTACCAAATTTCCTGTAGGTAAAAAACGTTGTAGCGTTGAACTCTTTGTATTATTATTAACACTATTATTAAACGAATAATCTCCTGTTGTTTCTAACTTATCAGACCATTCATTAAAATAATTTAATCCTGCTAAATTTGATTGTGTGATTCCTTTTCTAGAAATCGTAGCTCCTATATCATTACTCCCTTTTTTTGAATCATCTCCAAAAGCCTCATCTATAGAAAAACCAGATAAATTGATATTATTTGTTGATCCCACAGCACTGATACGCTGTTTTTGATCAAATTGGTTCACTAAAAAACTTCCTTCATATCGATCATCAGTTCCATAACCGCCTAAGAATTTTCCAAAGTAACCTTTGTTTTTCTTTTCATCTATAGTTAAATTGATACTTAAAAAATCAGACGCAGCATCATCTCCTGCTAACTCTTCTTGTTTTGTTTTAAAATCCGAAACTTGAATTTTATTAATCAGATCAGCTGGTAAATTTTGTAATGCTATAGCACCATCCTTTCCAAAAAAGGCTTTTCCGTTGACAAGAATCTGAGAAACTTCTTTACCGTTTACCGTGATTTTACCATCATCATCAAACTGAAATCCTGGTAATATTTTTAATACCTCATCTACATTATCGTCGGGACGAACTTTGAAGGAAGAGGCATTGTATTCCAAAGTATCTTGTTTAACTACCATGGGTGGCGCTGCTGACATTATGACAACATCTTTCAATACATTTTCAGTACTAAATAAATAAATTGTCCCAAGATCTTTACTCTCTAATACTCCTGATAATTCATCTTTGTAATTTTCATGTCCAACAAAAGAAACATTCAAAAAAACAGGATTATCATATTTCTTTAATCGAATCCTAAACAAACCTGACTTATCAGTAGTCGTTGATCCTAATTTCAAAGAATCTTTTACTACTGAGAAAAAAACATTAGCAGATTCTAATGGTTGTTGCGTATTGATATCTAAAACTTGACCTTGGACAGTATAGCTATCTTGTGCGTAGTTGATAAATGTAACAAATAAGAAAAAGAATAAAAAGTGGTTTTTGAACATGGTTTTATTATAATACATAGATTTTAGGACACTTAAAATATCAAAAGGTTTAATTTAAATTAAAAAAAAGTCAAAAAAAAACCTTTTGAAATTCAAAAGGTTTAATAAAATGATTATTTCTCTCTAATATAAATATCAATTGGAACTCCTGAGAAATCCCAGTTGTCTCTAATCTTATTTTCAAGGTAACGTTTATAAGGTTCTTTTACATATTGTGGTAAGTTAGCAAAAAACACAAACTGCGGTGTTTTTGATGGTAACTGCATACAATATTTAATTTTTACATATTTTCCTTTCGTTGCTGGTGGCGGATACGCTTCAATTACTTTCAACATATAATCGTTGAATTTAGATGTAGCAATACGCTGTTGGCGACTTTCATATACTTTAACCGTAGCTTCAAGTGCTTTCAACAAACGTTGTTTTGTCAATGCCGAAACGAATAAAATTGGCACATCGGTAAATGGCATCAATTCTTTTCTGATTTGCTCTTCGTAATCACGGGTTGACATGGTATCTTTTTCGACCAAATCCCATTTATTTACCAAGATAACAACTCCTTTACGGTTCTTCTCAGTCAACCAAAAAATACTTTGATCTTGACCTTCAAATCCACGAGTAGCATCGATAATCAAAATACAAATGTCAGCATGCTCAATCGCACGTACGGAACGCATTACGGAGTAAAATTCCAAATCTTCTTTTACTTTAGCTTTACGACGAATTCCCGCCGTATCCACCAAGTTGAATTCAAAACCAAAACGGTCAAATTTTGTATCAATTGCATCACGAGTTGTTCCCGCAATATCTGTAACAATATATCTTTCTTTACCAATCAAAGCATTGATAAAACTTGATTTTCCAGCATTAGGA
>NZ_JBAWDL010000076.1:0-10545 GCF_049590715.1 Flavobacterium sp. | reverse complement strand
CTTTTGGGGTTGCTTTAAATTCGGCTCTTTCTTTTGTGCTATCTTTTGCAGGAATTTGAGCTTTATGTTTGGCTAAAACATCATTTGGATTTTTTGGATTTTCTTTTGTTCCTCTTAAATGGATTACTAAGGCATTTAAAAAATTACGTAATACTTGATCACCACATTCCATATAATTAGGATGTTTTTCATCTCTGAAAAAAGCGCCTAATTCTGATTTTGAAATTCTAAAATCAACTAGTTCTAAAATTTCTACTATTTGATCATCACGCAACATTAAAGCTACACGTAATTTTTTGAAGATATCGTTGTTTGTCATCATATATTTATTTTTTACAAAGGTACGTTTTAAAAGTAATTGAAATTGATTTATAATCTTTCTATCTATTGAGTATGGCTATTATTTTGTCTAAATCGTTCTTCTTATGATTGGCAGTAAATACAATGCGATATAAATCTTCCTTTAAGTTGGTGTATTTAAAATGAGTGACTATAATTTTCTCTTCATGGAGTTTTTTTTGTATTCCTTCGATTTTAGGATATATAACAGGATATTTTGGGTTGAAGTCGATATTTTTGTTTTGTTTTATTTTAGAATAGATGTATTCTAGTTTTTTTTGAAGTTTTTTGTGTTGTTGAAAATAGATAGATTGAGCATCAGCTATGGTTTGAACAAAAGCAGGATTCATCCCAGCGCTTGAAACAAAGCTATCTGTTTCTTTTATTAGATTGATAAAATCCCTGTCAGCTGCTATTACCCCTCCCGTTAATCCAAATGATTTTCCTAACGAAGAAAGCATTATTTTTCTTTTTATATTAGGATAATTTGTTGATGAAAATATGCCACAGCCATTCTTTCCAAGGATTCCAAGAGAATGTGATTCGTCAATAATTAAAGTGATTTCCTTGTAAGGAGAAATTTTTTCTAAAATAGATAAATCAATAGCTTCAAGGTTAAATGAAGGGACAGCATCTGTCAGAATTGTAATTTTTTCGGTAGTAGTATTTGTTAAGCGAGGATTTATTTTTCCATCAATAAAAAAAGGGAGACTATTTTGACTCTTTAGAGCCGTGTGGGTATCAGGTAAATAAAAAAAGCAATCCGTCAATGGGGATATAGCTTCTATAATTAATTTTCCTGCTAACATACCTGAAGAAACTGTTACAGCGGCTTCAGCTTCAATGAAGTTAGCTAAAAAATGTTCCCCTTCATCGTAAGCAGTTAGTTTGATGTTAGCATTTCTTGAACTTCCATAAGTCGTTCCCCAGCGTTTAATATTTTTAATAAGTAGTTTTTGAAATTTTTTATGATTGGGTAACCCTAAATAGGCTGTACCTCCAAAATACAAATAGGATTCATTGTCAATTGTTATTTTTCTATCAGGAAATTGTTTGACTTTCATAGAGATTCATTTAAAAGAACACCTGTGCCATCTATGTCAGTATAATAAATTTGGCCATTTTCGATACGTACTCCTTCAGCAATGTCTTTAGCTAACAATAAAGGGCCATCCATATCAACATAATCCAATTGAGGTAATAAATGGGCAATTGCTGAAATTCCTACTGAAGATTCCGTCATGCATCCCACCATTGTTTTAAGGCCTAACTTCTTCGCTTCTTGAATCATTCTTCGGGCAGGAGTAAGTCCGCCACATTTTACTAATTTAATATTGATGCCATGAAAATGATTGTGACATTTGGCTACATCTTCTTCGATAATGCAACTTTCGTCTGCAATGATGGGTAAAACCGATTTTTTAAAAACTTCAGAATGTCCTTCCCAGTTATCTGCTTTTAGGGGTTGTTCTAAAAATTCTACTCCCAGTTTTTGTAACGCTATAGCATTACTAATCGTTTCGTCCACTCCCCAACCGCAATTAGCATCGATTCTAAAAATAGCATCTGAGTGTTTTCGTAACTCTTTCACGATAGCGATATCCTCAGGTGTACCTAGTTTTATTTTATAAATAGGCCACGGCAATTCGTTCATTTTGGCAACCATTTTAGGAATGGTATCTATTCCAATGGTATAATTTGTTAATGGATTTTTGTCAGTATTATAATGCCATAAATCATATAGTTTCTTCCCTTTTTTTCTAGCATATAAATCAGTATATGCCATGTCTAAAGCGCATAAAGCAAATAGATTATTCTGTAAAGAAGGATGGATTTTGTTCCAAAATATTTCAGGTGTTTCATCACTTGAGGATTCAATTACAGAGCGTAAGGTTTCTAATTCACTTGTCATTTTTGGGATCGTAATATTGTAATAAGGATTTGATGTGGCTTCACCAAATCCAGAAAATTCTCCATCTTTCAATTCGACAATCAAAGAAGGCTGAATGTCAATAGATTCTCTTGAAATGGTAAAAGTGTGTTTCAATTTTAAATCGAAAGCTCGAAGAATAAGTTTCATATCAATTGCTTTTTTAGTTTAATCGCATTCAAAGTTGTACAATATCTAAATGTAATAAATTAATCTAAGTTTAGGGAGTATTTTTGACGTATTAAGGATAAATGTTGATATTGTTTTTTGCTTCTTTTGATTAAAAAAACAAGAGATATTTCTTTTATTTCATTGCTGATTTGTAGCCTTATATTGCTTTTTTGATAAAAAACATAGCTTCAAAAAATTATATTATCAAATAATCAATTGTTTTTTGGTAATTGTTATAAAAATGATAAATTAGCAGAAATTAACAGTGGCATGGATATCTACCAAGAAAAGAAAAATTTACTTTTAGACATGATTGCTTATGCAACTGTCAATGAACAATTAGATAAAAAAGAATTTGATTTTTTATTTATGTTAGCCAATACATTAGATATAGAAAAAGGAGGTTTTATGGAGTTGTTTTATAAAGGAACTACATTAAAGATGATAAAAGATGAATCCGTTCGGATTCTACAGTTTTATAGATTGGCAATTTTAATGCAAAAAGATAAAATACTGTTTATAAAAGATGCTGTAGCCATCAAACGATTTGCGATCCACATGGGCGTGAATCTTGATGCCGTAAAAAAGGTTTTAGATAAAATGAAAGCAGCACCAGATACTCAAATTAGTATCAATGAATTGTTGCGTATTTTTAAAGAATACGCGTATTAAACTGTTTTCTCTTGCAATACTTTAATTTCATCTCTTAATTTAGCTGCTTGCATAAAGTCAAGTTCTTTGGCCGCTTTTTCCATCGCTTTTCGTTTCTCACGAATACGTTTATCAATTTCAGCTTTCGATAAATATTCGGTTTCTGGTTCGGCAGCATTGTTTAGCGTATGTCCTAATTCGTATTCTACCAATGGATTTTTGGTAATAAAAGCACTTTCAATTTTTTTATTTAAAGCCTGAGGTATAATATTATTTGCAGTATTGAAATTGATTTGTTTTGTTCTTCGATATTCAGTTTCGTCAATAGTTTTTTGCATACTGGCAGTGATTTTATCAGCATATAAAATCGCTTTTCCGTTTAGGTTTCTTGCCGCACGACCTATCGTTTGTGTTAGCGAACGATGAGAACGCAAGAATCCTTCTTTATCTGCATCTAAAATGGCTACAAGTGAAACCTCGGGTAAATCCAATCCTTCACGCAATAAGTTGACTCCAATCAATACATCAAACAATCCTTTTCGTAAATCTTGCATGATTTCTATTCGTTCCAAAGTATCCACATCTGAATGTATGTAACGACAACGAATTGATACCTTAGTCAAGTATTTGGCCAGTTCTTCAGCCATTCTTTTGGTTAATGTAGTCACGAGAACACGTTCGTCTAATTCGCAGCGTTGTTGAATTTCTTCGATTAAATCATCAATCTGGTTCAAACTTGGGCGAATTTCAATAATGGGATCTAACAATCCTGTTGGTCGAATGACCTGTTCTACATAAACACCATCACATTTTTGCAATTCATAATCAGCTGGTGTTGCTGAGACATAAATCACTTGGTTTTGCATGGCTTCAAATTCTTCAAACTTCAACGGTCGATTGTCCATGGCAGCTGGCAAACGGAAACCGTATTCGACTAAGTTTTCTTTACGGCTTCTATCGCCTCCGTACATGGCATGTACTTGAGATAGTGTAACGTGACTTTCATCGACGACCATCAAATAATCTTTTGGGAAATAATCCAATAAACAGAAAGGTCTTGTTCCTGCTTGTCTGCCATCAAGATAACGAGAATAATTTTCGATTCCAGAACAATATCCTAATTCCCGAATCATTTCTAAATCGAAATTCGTGCGTTCTTCCAGTCGTTTGGCTTCCAGATGCTTGCCAATTTCTTTGAAATAATCCACTTGTTTAACCAAATCTTGTTGTATTTCCCATATAGCACCTTGCAATACATCTGGTGAAGTGACAAACATATTAGCAGGATAGATGGTTAGTTTTTCAAATCGTTCGATTACTTTGGAAGTGTTGACATCAAAAGATTCAATTTCTTCGATTTCATCTCCAAAGAAGTGAATGCGATACGCATCATCAGCATAGCTAGGATAGACTTCAACGATATCACCTTTAATTCTGAAATTCCCAGGAGTAAAATCGGCTTCTGTTCTAGAATATAAACTTTGTACTAGGCTGTGTAAAAGTTTAGTACGTGAAATTTGTTGGTCTTTTTCAATTTCAATCACATTTTTTTGAAATTCGACAGGGTTTCCAATACCATACAAACAAGATACCGAGGCGACCACAAGAATATCTCTTCGGCCTGAAAGTAGGGAGGAGGTGGTGCTTAATCGCATCTTTTCAAGTTCTTCATTGATAGATAAATCTTTTTCAATGAAAACCCCTGTTACGGGCATAAAAGCTTCGGGTTGGTAATAATCGTAATAGGAAACAAAATATTCTACTGCATTGTTTGGGAAAAACTGCTTGAATTCCGAGTACAATTGAGCAGCCAGTGTTTTGTTGTGTGCTAAAACCAGAGTGGGTCTTTGTATTTCCTGAATCACATTGGCAACAGTAAACGTTTTACCTGAACCTGTTACTCCTAACAGTGTTTGGTGTTCGTCGCCATCATTAATCCCTTGAACTAATTTTTTGATGGCTTCAGGTTGGTCGCCTTTGGGCTGATAATCGGATACTACTTGGAAATTCATTTAGTAAAGTTGCAAAGTGATTGAGCTGCAAAGTTACAAAGATTCTTTGCAATACATTAATGATGTAAAAAGCAAAAAAAAGTCATGACTATAAAATCATGACTTTTTTTAAAGTAAAACTACTTAGCTTTATTCATAGTGAAAATTCCACCAACAAAAAGTACAGCTGCTAAACCTAAGTATATATAGCCTTGTTGTTTTCCTGATTCGTTTGAAGCATCTATTTCTAAACCTAATACATTCACTTCTGCAGTATTGTTTGATACTTTGTTAATTCCAGTATATCCAATTCCTAAACTAAGAATGATTAGTACTATTCCAATAATTTTTGCTGTGTTCATAATAGTTTGTTTTTAAGTTTTAGCTAAGTTAGGGACTCTAGTACTGTCTGAAATTACAAGAATAGTATGAAATGTTTCATTTTTACCACTTTAGGTGAGGTTGTTATGGTGTACTGCCCCAGATAGAAGCGACAGCCCCGAGAATGTGGTTGCTATTTTTTACTCACGCTACAGAGCGACCGCAGGAAGCTCCTGTAGTGGGATTGTAAAAAAAGCGAACACATGGAGGGCTATAGCGAATAGCTGGAAATAGGCCTAAAAAATAATGGGTTTAGGTTCTTCAAAAGACCAATCATTTTGTTGTTTTTCACTTAAGAAAGTCCAAGCGAGAATGCGACTTGTTTTTTGTCCTTGTGCCATATCGATCGTTTTGATGGTGACCGCATTGACTTTGTTGAGTATTTTGTAAATGCTTTTTAAGTGTGACTGTTTAGCCACTAGCGTAGTGAACCAAAGACACTGCATAGGGTATTTAGCGCTTTCGTAAATCATTTGGCTAATGAAACGAAATTCTCCACCTTCACACCATAATTCGGCATTTTGTCCTCCAAAATTCAAGATGGGTTTGGTGGTTTTTATATTTTCTAAGTTGTTGATTTTACGGATGCTTCCTTTAGTAGCTTCTTCTTGAGAGGTATGAAAAGGAGGATTGCATAAGATGAAATCAAATTTATCTTCGGGCGTTATAATGTTTTTGAAAATAAAACGAGCTTCAGTTTGTTGTTGTAAACTGATGGCTTCAACTAAATGTGGATTCGCTTCAATAATGTCACTACAGTTGTCAATGGCTTTGTCGTCAATGTCAGTACCTACAAAACTCCAACCATAAACCGCATTTCCTAATATTGGATAAATACAATTAGCGCCTACACCTATATCTAAACCTTGAATAATATTGCCTTCAGGAATGACCCCGTTATTGCAAGACGCTAATAAATCAGCAACGTTATGAATATAATCAGCGCGACCTGGAATAGGCGGACAAAGATAACCTTTAGGAATATCCCAGTTTTGAACGTTATAATAAGTGATAAGTAAGGCCTTATTTAATGCTTTTACCGCATCAGGATTACTGAAATCAATAGTTTGCTTGGTCTGTTCGCTTTCGCTCGAGTCTATCAGGTGTTCGTTTATGCCTACATAGGTTTTTAACTTTGGATAGTTTTTGCTTAAAAGTTCAAAATCGTATCGAAATTTATGCAGGTTTCTTGGGTGTAAATTGGTTTTCTCCGTAATTGTCTTTGACATGGCTTTTTGATTTCGGTGCAAAGGTAGGGAATTCAAATTTGTTTATACCTTAATACTTAGTTATTTGAGGGGCTAATCATATTAAAAAAAGGCAAACACGAATTAAACGAATTATCACTAAAAAAAGCTGTATAAATTGCACTAATCTGTCAGAGAGAGCTTAATTATAGCGCTAATACTATCTTTTGCCAAATTAGTTTTTAGAACTAATCCATGCACTCCATTAGTAATAAATCACCTTTTTCGTGTTCGATTCGGACAATTCCGTCTTCTGCTACAAAATTGCTGCTTCCAGTTCTGTAGCCTATTGTTAAATTGTCGTCTTTCAACGGGTAAAATAAATTTTCAGAATGGATGCCACTTACATGTCCCACTGGAATTAAGGATATTGGGGTGTTTTTAGGATACCATTTGTCAAACTTTCGAGGCAATAAAAATACTTTCGAATGGTCGTCTAAAATGACAATTTTCAATACCTCTCGGTAACGAACAATATTTGTCAAATTAGTAATCGTATGATCGGTGCGTTTTCCTGTTGCCCAAACCACATTTACAGCAGGAATATTGCGTTCGACTAGATAATCAAAAGCCTTCTCTAAGTCGGTTTTATTTTGGTCTGGTGTATGTACTATTTCGATGGGGAATTGTTTTTCCTTGTAGTAATTAGCGTCAAAATCTCGGTCAAAATCTCCCAGTAACACATCAACTTTAATTCCTAATTCAATCACACGATCCATTGCTGAGTCCAGAACAATAACAATGGGTGACCATTCGAGAAGTTGTCCCAATAATTCAGGGTTACAAGCAGCGCCATTGGCAATGATTAAAGCAGGTTCTTGGTCATCGCGTACGATATGGTGTGAAGACATTTTATTGAATTTGGGAGTAAAGATAATTAAATACTTATTAGTAGCTTTTCCTGCTATCCGCTTTAGCCCTCCTTCAAAACGCTTTTTATGCTAGGTCGTTACAGGAGCTTCCTCTGGTCGCTCTGTAACTCCTGCATAAAATAGCCTTTTTCAGTCAGGGCTGTCGCTACTATCAGGGCTAGGTGATCTGAATGTATTTATTGTACT
The DNA here is from genome assembly GCF_049590715.1 of Flavobacterium sp. Taxonomy (GTDB): domain Bacteria; phylum Bacteroidota; class Bacteroidia; order Flavobacteriales; family Flavobacteriaceae; genus Flavobacterium. Next base: position 2,777 of record NZ_JBAWDL010000076.1, on the reverse strand, counting down.
GTATAGTTTCGGCTGTCTATTTCACTCAAATTAAAATAACCCAAAGCATAATCCGCTTTGTTGGTCGTATTGATTATATTTCCACGTACCGTAGCAGGAGGTGATTGAAAAGGACCGCCACCACCGCCACCAGCAATGCTAATAAGCACATTAAGATAGTTGTAATAGGTTTTTGATATGCCATAATGCGTTACTATGACTTCATCTCCTTTTTTTATTTCATTAGATCGGGACAAACTAAAAAAGCGATTGCCTTGAAATAATGTATCTTCATCAGCATAAAACGTTTGTTTTATTTTATCAGTAAAAATATATTGGAATAAGTAAAAATTTGTTTGGTTAGCAGGGTCAGTGAAGTATGTTTTAAGTTGGATATCTTTTCCTGAAAAACCACCTTCGTTATTTTGGATAATTTCTTCAATTGGCGCTACTGATGCTAGTATTTCGGTAGCGGTGTAGGTAACCCCGTTTAAGTTAATATTTAATGTATAGACTTCATTAAGTACGGGAATAAAATCAGTACATAAATATTCTCCTGTATTATTAATTTCGATAAAATTAAAGGTATTATTTGTGCGGTTTTTTACCGTAATTATCGCTCCTGAAACAGTTGGGATTTGGCTACTATAATAAGAAGTAGTCGTTGTCAGTTTTATTTTTTGTTCTTTTCCTGTTGTACCTTTTAACCATTTTATAGAGGCCTCTACTATTAATTTTGGAGGACCAGTGTTTAAATCTACGTCAATTACTTCTTGACAACCATTCAAAAATAATGTTAATAGTAGTGCTATAAGGATATTTATCTTTTTCATTGTCTTAAAATTTAAAGTTGTAAGTTACTGCAGGAACGATTCCAAAAATAGAAGTTCGTACCGCTTCATTTGCTCCTGTATCTGTGTTTTGTCTAAAATTAATAGCAGCAGCATTCTGACGATTGTATAAATTATAAATACTAAACACCCATTCGCCTTTCCAGTTTCTGTCAGCATTTCTTCTAGGTGTCAGCGTTGCTGATACATCAAGATGGTGATAAGCTGGCAAACGATTTTCGTTTCTCAAACCATAGCTTGGCACAACAACTCCTTGATAGGTATATTGTCCGTTTGGAAACGTAGCAGGTTGTCCAGTTTGTAAAGAGAAATTGGCTCCAAAACTCCATTTCTCATTCAAACTATAAGCAGCAGTTACGGCAAGATTATGCGTTTTATCATATACAGAACGGTACCAATTACCGCCATTTATACCTAACTCATCTGAGGTTCTTCCAGGTGTTTGTTGTTCTGACTTAGATAATGTATAAGAGATCCATCCACTAAGATTTCCCTCATTTTTTTTCAACATCACTTCAAGACCATAAGAACGCATTCTACCGTTTAGAATAACTTGTTCAATGGCTTTATTCGCAATTAAATCAGCACCATCAATATAATCCAATCTATTTTGAACTTTCTTATAATAGGTTTCTACTTCAAGTGAGTACATTTTGTCTTTAAAGTTTTTGAAATACCCTATCGCCACTTGATCAGCAATTTGTGGTTTAATAAAATTATCACTTGGTGTCCATACATCCAGCGGGGTAGGAGAGGAAGTATTCGTTATTAATTGAAGGTATTGTACCATACGATTGTAACTGGCTTTTACGGAACTTTCATCCGTTAGTTGGTAAGAAACAGCTAATCTTGGTTCTAAGTTATCAAAACTTTGAATGACTTTATTTTTGTCGTAAAATGTTGCGCCTATAGGTGTGGCTTTTTCATAAATCTGTTGGTCTTTGTTGAATACTATTGGATTGTTGTCCGCATAAATGTTTACTGTTGACTGACCTAAACGATAAAACATACTATATCTAAGACCATAAGTAACAGCAATTTTTTTTGTAATATCTTGTTCAGCACTAATGTAAAGAGAAGGTTCAAAAGCATATTTTTTGTCCAATTGATCTGGATTAATTCCTGAATCAGCCTTTGAAGGATTTATGGTACCAGGATTAAAGGAGTAATAAATAGCATTGGCACCATAACTCAATTTGAGTTTATCGGATACATAATGTTTGAAATCATATTTAATATTGTAATTTTTAATACCTGAATCCCAATTGAAACCTATAAAATCCAGTTCTAAACCATAATAGTAATCACTGTATATTAATGATAAATTAGAAAATAATTTATCTGAAAATAAGTGATTCCATCGTAGGTTAAGTGTTGAGTTTCCATAAGTGTTTGAGAAACTTTTGTTGATTGAAAATACATCACGCCCAAAATACCCTGAGAAATACAAGTTGTTGTTTGGGTTGAGTTTATAACTCAATTTGGTATTTAAATCATAAAAGTATGCGGCGTTGTTTTTTTGATCTTCGGACAGTTTCAAAAATAAATGGGCATAGGAACTACGTCCTCCAATTAAAAAAGAACCTTTGTCTTTTACCAAAGGACCTTCTAATAAAAGACGACTCGAAATCAATCCTATTCCACCACTAGCATGAAAGGATTTACTATTACCATCTTTTTGATAAATATCTAAGACAGATGAAGCTCTTCCTCCAAAGTTAGCGGGAATACCACCTTTGTATAATTTTAGATCTTTGATCGCATCAGGATTAAATACGGAGAAAAATCCAAAGACATGTGAGGAACTAAAGATAGTAGCCTCATCCAGTAAAATTAAATTTTGATCCGCGCCACCACCCCGAACATTAAATCCAGAGGCTCCTTCTCCTGCATTAGTTACCCCTGGAAGTAGTAAAAGAGATTTGATCACATCAACTTCTCCTAATA
>NZ_JBAWDL010000075.1:0-1540 GCF_049590715.1 Flavobacterium sp. | reverse complement strand
GAGTTCAGGTTGTCGTTCCGGTACCGGTTCTGCCCCTGATTTTGATTCGGGCTCTGCGTAGGGCGCGCCTGAATGCGGTCGCGGGTGATGCCCAGCGTATCGCGGCCCCCGACCCGGTTGCCGCCCTGATTTTGGGCACCTTCCACGCGCTGGCGCAACTTGGCGATATCGTCGACAGTGAATCCGCGCGCCATGGCGGCCTGCTCGATTTCCATGTCGGTCATGCCGCTGGCCTTGGCCTGCTGGTAGTAGCGTAACAACTGAGAATTGGACATCTGAGAAGGGTTGGTGGCCTGCGCTTGGGCATCGAGGCCCACCAGTACCAACGTCAGAAATAGTCCGAGGAGCATTGCGAAATGACGCATGGGGAAGAACTTGCTATTGTTAGAAAACCTAGTCAAATTGAAGTCGGTGGTCAGTAGATCCAATTTCCTACTAACGCACACCGGAGAAGTTTTCATTTAGAGATCTTTAAAAAATGAGTAACCAGCGCGGGCGATCAGCGGTCGGCTACCCGGATGGTGAGTTCTTTGAGTTGCTGGTCGGCAATGGGGGAGGGCGAGTCGATCATGACGTCCCTTCCCGAATTATTTTTGGGGAATGCAATGAAATCCCGGATGGAGTCGGCTCCGCCGAATAGCGAACACAGGCGGTCGAAGCCAAAAGCGATGCCGGCGTGGGGAGGTGCACCAAACTCAAATGCATTGAGCAGGAAGCCAAATTGCGCCTGGGCCTCTTCGGGGCTGAACCCCAAAATGGCAAACATTTTCTGCTGCAATTCCTTTTGGAAAATTCGCACTGAACCGCCGCCCACCTCTACCCCGTTAATCACCATGTCGTAAGCATTGGCCCGTACCTGGCCTGGCTCCGTAGCGAGTAACGGAATATCCTCGGGCTTGGGGCTGGTGAAGGGGTGGTGCATGGCGTACCATCGTCCCTGTTCGGTGGACTCGTCCTCACCGTATTCCAGCAGGGGGAAATCCACCACCCACAGCACCCGGTAGTCGTCTGCGGCGCGCAGGCCCAGACGGGTACCCATTTCCAGTCGCAGATCGTTGAGTTGCTTGCGGGCCTTATCCGCCTAGCCCGAAATCAATAGCAGCAGGTCGCCGGGTTTGGCGCCGAATGCTTCGGCCCAGTGCCGGAGGGTACCTTCATCGTAGAATTTGTCCACGGAGGATTTTAGGGTACCCGGTCCGCCGTCGGGGTCTTCATTATAACGCACATAAATCAGCCCTTTGGCGCCGATTTGCGGGCGCTTCATCCATTCGGTCAGTTCGTCCATCTGCTTGCGGGTGTACGAAGCGCAGCCGGGCGCACAAATTCCCACGACCAGTTCGGCCGCATCGAACACGGGGAAATCCTTACCGGAAGTCAGATCATTTTCCTGTCCTTTCAATTCGACGAATTCCAGCCCGAACCGAATGTCGGGCTTATCTGATCCGTAGCGTTGCATAGCCTGGGCGTAGGTCATGCGGGGTACCTCGGGCAGGTCGATGTTTTTGACGTTCTTGAACAAATGCCGGATCAACCCTTCAAA
>NZ_JBAWDL010000074.1:0-4114 GCF_049590715.1 Flavobacterium sp. | reverse complement strand
TTCCAATTGCTAGTAATTGGTCTCTAATTTGGTCAGATAAAGCAAAATTCTTATCTGCTCGCGCTTGATTACGCATTTCGATTAAGAGTTTTACAGTGCCTTCTAATTTATCGTTAGAACCATCTCCAGATTTTTCGTTTTCTAAACCTAAAACATCGAAAACAAAAGCGTTCATTGCTGCTACAAAAGATTTTAAATCTTCAGCGTTTAGAGTTTCTTTTCCATCTTTTAATAAATTGACATATCGTACGCCTTCAAATAATTGAGCAATCAAAATAGGGGAGTTGAAGTCGTCATTCATCGCATCATAGCACAATTGTTTCCATGAGGCAATGTCAATCGAACTAGTAGTGCTAGGATTCACTTGTTTGATCGTGTTTATAGCTTCCATCAAACGTTTGTATCCTTTTTCGGCAGCGACAATCGCATCGTCCGAAAAGTCAAGAATACTTCTATAATGTGCCTGTAACATGAAAAATCGTGTCACCGAAGCTGAGAAAGCTTTACTTAAAATGGAATTATTACCTGATAAAATTTCTCCAGGCAAAATATTGTTACCTGTTGATTTGGCCATTTTTTTACCATTCAACGTCAACATATTGGCGTGCATCCAGTAATTGACAGGAGTTTGACCCGTACAAGCCTCGTTTTGAGCAATTTCGCATTCGTGATGTGGAAATTTTAAATCCATTCCGCCACCGTGAATATCAAAATGATTCCCAAGGTATTTGGTGCTCATCGCAGTACATTCTAAATGCCAACCTGGAAAGCCATCACTCCAAGGTGAAGGCCAACGCATAATATGTTGTGGTTCTGCTTTTTTCCATAAAGCAAAATCTTGAGGATTTCTCTTGTCTGATTGACCGTCTAGATCTCTGGTGTTGGCTAACATATCCTCAATGTTACGACCACTTAATATGCCGTAATTATTGGTTTTGTTGAATTTTACAACATCAAAATAGATAGATCCATTTGCTTCGTAGCCCACACCCGAATCGATAATTTTTTTGATAATCTCAATTTGTTCAATAATATGACCCGTCGCTGTGGGTTCGATACTAGGAGGAAGGAAGTTAAAAGCTTTTAGAATTTCGTGAAAATCAACCGTGTAGCGTTGTACTACTTCCATTGGTTCCAGTTGTTCTAAACGGGCTTTTTTGGCAATTTTATCTTCACCTTCATCAGCATCATCCACCATGTGTCCCACGTCTGTAATATTACGAACGTAGCGCACTTTGTAATCCAAATGTTGTAAATAACGAAAAATCACATCAAAAGACATGAACGTTCGCAAATTCCCCAAATGAACATTGCTATAAACGGTAGGTCCACAAACATACATCCCAATACTTCCTTCATGGATTGGTGTAAACGTTTCTTTTTCTCCCGAAAGTGAATTGTATAATTTTAATGTTTGAGAGCTATATAAAGGCATTTTTATTTTTTTTGGAGCTTTTTCCTGCTGTCCGCTGTATCTTTTTATGGCAGAAAAAGCCATAAAAAGGATGCCGCTTCCATCAGGGCTAGGGCATTAGGCAAGCATTTAAAATTTAGTTTCCAATTTGATGTAATCCAAAAACTCCCTACGAGTTTGGTTTTCTTTAAATTTTCCGCCAAATTCAGAGGTTACTGTACTACTTTCAATATCTTTGATGCCGCGTGAATTCACACAAAGGTGTTTTGCATCGATCACACAAGCTACATCTTGCGTTCCTAAAGCGTCTTGTAATTCTTGTACAATTTGCATAGTTAAACGTTCTTGTACCTGAGGTCTTTTAGCAAAATGTTCTACAATGCGATTCATTTTAGAAAGTCCTATTACCGTTCCATTCGATATATAAGCCACATGTGCTCTACCAATAATTGGAAGTAAATGGTGCTCACAGGTAGAGTATAAGGTAATGTTTTTTTCTACTAGCATTTCACCATATTTGTAGTTGTTCTCAAATGTTGATGCTTTTGGCTTTTTGGTTGGATTTAATCCTCCAAAAATTTCCTTCACAAACATTTTTGCAACACGATTTGGAGTTCCTTTGATGCTGTCATCAGTCAAATCCATTCCTAATGTTTGTAGAATACTTTCAACATCCTTTTTTATCATTTCAATCTTTTCGTCATCAGAAATTTCAAAAGCGTCGTCACGAACTGGATTTTTTGCACATGAACCAATATGATTGTCTCCAATCTCGTCATGTATTTCTTCATTTTGTATCATCAAAAACTACTATTATAATGGGTGTATATTTTAAGGCGGTAAAGATAATTAATAAAATCTAAAGAATTTCTAAAGCCTTTGATAATTAATTTTAAATCCTGTTATTGTTAAAAAGTCTTTATATGCTAAATAAAACAACGGCAAAACTAGAATTTAGTTATTGCCGTTGGATTTTATTTAGGGGGTTATTAGCAATTTGCTTCCGCAGTATTTTTTGCTTTTTGTTCGTTGTAAACAAGTATCGCTTCTTTTAAAATGTGTACTGCTCGTATTAAATCTTCTTTTTTCAATACATAAGCAATACGTACTTGGTTCAATCCCAAGCCAGGAGTAGCATAAAATCCTGAGGCAGGAGAAATCATTACGGTTTCTCCATTCAAATCATATTCTTCAAGTAACCACTGTGCAAAATCTTCCGTACTTTTGACAGGTAATTCTACGATGCAATAAAAAGCAGCTTTTGGTTTATTAACCACCACTCCTTTGATTTTATCTAATTCAGCTACAAGAGTATTTCTTCGTTCTTTATATTCTGCAATTACTTCATCAAAATAACTTTGTGGGGTGTCAATAGCAGCTTCACAAGCAATCTGTCCAATAGTAGGTGGGCATAATCTAGCTTGAGCAAATTTCATTGCAGTAGCAATTACTTGTTTGTTTTGAGTTACCATACAACCAATACGAGCGCCACACATACTATATCGTTTTGAAACAGAGTCAATCATGATAACATTTTGCTCAAGTCCCTCTAAATTCATAACGGAGAAAAATTCATCTCCATCATAGATAAATTTACGATACACTTCATCAGCTATCAAAAACAAATCGTGTTTCTTAACTATTTTTCCTAATTGTTTGATTTCATCCTCAGAATATAAATTACCTGTTGGATTACTAGGGTTACATATTAAGATTGCTTTCGTTTTTGGTGTAATTGCTTTTTCAAAAGCGTCCATTGAAGGTAAGGCAAACCCATTTTCTAGAACTGTATTTACAGGAACAACAGTTGCACTTGACTCTTCAGAAAAGGCAATGTAGTTAGCATAAAATGGTTCAGGGATAATGATTTCATCACCTGGATCCATAATACTTCCTAAGGCAAAAAGCAATGCTTCTGAACCTCCAGTTGTAATCATTATATCCTCAAAATTGACATCAATATCTTGGTCATTGTAATACTTAGCCAGTTTTTTTCGATAGCTATCAAAACCTGCTGAAGGGCCGTATTCAATAATGTCTAGATTAAAGTTTTTTAAGGCTTCAATAGCTAATTCTGGACTTTTAATATCGGGTTGCCCGATATTTAAATGATACACTTTATGTCCTTTTTGAACAGCAATATCAGCATAAGGTGCTAATTTTCGAATAGGGGATTGAGGCATTTTTCGACCTCTAATGGAAATATCAGGCATGGTAATAAAATTTGCTACAAATTTGCAATTTTTTTTTTGAACTAACCTACCGATAGTTTCACTATTTAAGATTATATGAACATAAAAGCAAGATTTTTATTGATTTTATGAAAACTAACACACATGAAAAAAATAAGTTTCTTTTTTTTTCTATTTTTCTTAATGTTTTCCGTGTGGAGGCAAGATGATTTTTTGATATAAAAATCACAAAAAAATATTTTTCCTTTTAAATGAATAATCAACTTTATTTTTTGCTATTAAAGTCAATGGATTAAAACTTACTTTTTTATTGAATTAAGAAAATAATAAAGTGATATTGTTAAGTGTGGAAGAAAAGCATAATCTCAGTTTTAAAACCGTTGAAAAAGTTAGTAAAAGTATATGGAGGATATGTTATTGTTGATAGCTTAAAATCAATAGGTAATTTATTGTAAATTAAATATACGCAGTCTCATTCATATCTATCACATTTTATTTTAGATGAAGA
>NZ_JBAWDL010000073.1:0-13032 GCF_049590715.1 Flavobacterium sp. | reverse complement strand
TTTATTGGCAAATGAGTCTGTTTTGACAAATCTTTTAGCACATTATACAAATAGATTTCCCTTCCAATAGTTGGTATAATGACATCTATAGTCCTCAATTTCACCACATCATTAACCGATTTGACTTGAATCGAATCTAAAGAAATATCCCATCGATTTCTGTTTTTAAAAAACAAACTTCTAACTAATGGAAAAAATGGGAATTGCTTTTGGTAAAGTACCAGATTAAGAATAAGTAAAAATACCCAACGTGTTCGATAATGTTGTTTTACAAATTGGAATAACTTGTAATTATTTGTTCTTTTACAAGTTAGTTTGACATCGTTTTTAAGCACTAATTTTGGCTCTGAGTATACTATCAATCCTTTTGGCATTGCCACTTTGGCAAGTGAATGTAAAAAATAATTAAAATCACTACTAGTGGATAAATTTTCGTCAAATTGCAGTAAGACTGCTGCAAAAACCCCACCTACATCACTACTCATTTGCCAAGTAGGATAGGTAACTTTTTTATTGATTTTAATAAAAGGAGATTCTTCAACATAACCAATTGCTTCTGGCAAATAACTTTGGTCATTAATTCCAAACGAAGCCATTATTTTATGATGATGAAATATAGAATTAAGGCCTTCTTTATTAAAAAAAGGTTCTAATTCTATGGCACACCACATAATCCAATATTGTGGATAAGATTGTGCTATTTCCATTATAACAGCTGCTATATTTTGAGACAAAAACGATAGTCGTTCTTGATCTTTCATCACTTGTACAACATTATTATTTTTATGGTAAACTACGATCATATTTCATCTAAAACTCCAACATTCTTTATTATACTCTCAAAGGCTAAATTTAACACAAATCAAAATTTACAAAACTAGGCATCTCCACGAATAACCTCTTCATAAAATGCACAATTTTCTTGACCTAACTTTTTAATGTCAAAAAAAGCATCAACCCTTTCTCTAGCTTGCTTTCCTATTTGCAAACACAATCTCTCATCTTTAAGCAAGCTTACTATACGTTCCGAATACAAACTATGATTACTTGGGTGTACTAAAAAACCACTTTCTCCATCAACAATTAACTCTTGCGACCAACCAATGTTGCTATTTACCACTGGTTTTTGCAAAGCCATAGATTCAATTGTTACCATTCCTAGTGTTTCCGCATAGGTAGGAAAAACACAAACATGAGCATTTTTAATATAATTTTGAACAGTACCATAGGGTATTTTTCCTAAATACTGTACCTGTTTCAAATCTTCCTTTTTAAATTGAGATTGCATTAATTCCCATGTTGATCCTGATTTGGTAGCAATATCAAAAGAGTCACTCCCTATTAAAACTAATTTGGCTTCAGGAAATGCTACACGGACTTTATTAAAAATTTCAGGAAGTTCTAAAACTCCTTTTTTACGGATGAGTGTTCCAATATATAGAATTAATCCCTTTTCATATACTGCTGGATTATGGTTTTCAAAATTCTCCAATGCCAATCCGTAATGAATGGTTTGAATCTTTTTATTTTTGATTTTAAATAGCTTTTTGGATACTTCTCCAGCAAAAGAGGTGGGTGCCACAAAAGCGTTAGCTTTCCTAATTGCTAATTTTTCGAACCAAAAATTCTTTTCTTTTTGCTTACGTTTTTCGATATAACAAAAATAGGTATCGCTTCCATGAAAACGAATTACTAAAGGCACTTTCAAAGTCATAAAAGCAGTAATTCCAGTCCAATCTGGCGCTTCAACCAAATCTATTCTTTCTTTTTGAATCAGATTATTCAAGTAATTCTGAATGTATTTACGATGAAAATACCAACCTAAAAACTTGTATTTTTGATTCTTGATTAGATGAATACAAACTCCATTTTCTTCAAAAATAATCGACTCTTTTTGTCCATAAACGACAACAGTAACAGTAACTTTTTTTTGAACCAAAGCAACAGCCAAGTTTTTTATACTTGTACCAATCCCAGCAGCATGTAGCACACTGGCATGAGGATATTCGGGTGTAAGAAAAGCTATATGCATTATTTTACTTTAAAAAAAATCATTAATTATAATCTTGGTGAATTTTCTAGATCCAGCATCATTCATATGACCACATGAGGAAAAATAGTTGTCTTCAATTACTGCATTTTCATAGTTATGAATTTCTGGATATGCTTTTTTCACCTTGTCAAAGTACTGAATCCCTTTAGTGTTTTCACACATGGGTGTCATAATAGGAATAATGCGAATGTTCTGCTCTAGGCATATTCGTTTGATATCTTCATAATATTTATTTTTCAACAAAGGCTTCAAATTCGTCAAATCATTTTTCATATTTCCTTTTTTATTGGTCAACAAAGGATGGTAGCCTAAATTTTCTAAATGACTCGTTTTTTTATGAATACCGTTAAAAAACATCTCTCTAAAACCTATTTGAGAATCAAACTTAATATAGCGATAAAAAGGAATATAATACAATGAGGCAAAATCAGCTTCATTTTGAAAATGAGTTTTTATTAAAGAGGAATCATGTAAATAAGGCAAAAACTTAGCGGCAATCCCCTCTGCTCGATGATCATTAGATAAATTCAAATCGACCTCAACAATTAGGTTTTTAATTTTATAGTTACGTTCTATCATTAATTTCAATAATAAATCGGCTTCAAAAAGATGCCCACCACTCATACCAAAATTGAATGTTTTAAGTCCTTTTTCTTCAAATAGTTCTGACACAAAATGATTATTGGCTCGAGAGGATCCCAATATAACGACATCATATTGACGTCCTTGAGAATTATATATATAATCAATTTTTCCTCTATTTTGTGATTGTAAATAGATTTGTGTATATCCATAGTCCAATACTACTGCTAGTACAACAATTATGATTATTCCTTTTAAAATAAAACTGAAAAACTTTTTCATTAAAACTGAAAATAAATAAATTCTTTGTAATCTGAATAGGTTCCTAAACTCAAAATAGCGATAAAACATAAGGCTAATTTTACCGTACTGTATTCCCCTGAAATAGGTTCTTCCTTAAAGCGATTATTCCATTCAGCCCAAACGAATAAGAAAATTAACAACATTAATTCATAGTTGTATCTTTCGTTAGAGAGGTATTGTGAAGCAAAATTACCATTGGTTACGATTCCTTTCAAATAAAGAAAAGCATCGGTTATCGATTTGGCTCTAAAAAACACCCAAGCTATACAGGATAATATAAAAGTTAGTATGATATGAAAAACGGTATTCAAGGACTCAAAATTCCATTGTAATCGGGTTGCTTCGATATTGTTTCTATTTTTTTTCAATAATAATAAAGGCAAAAAATAAACGGCATTCAAAAATCCCCAAGCAATATAAGTCCAATTGGCTCCATGCCAAAAACCACTCACTACAAAAATGACAAATACATTTCGCACTTGCTTGTATTTGGATCCTTTACTGCCACCTAGCGGAATATACAAATAATCACGAAACCAAGACGACAAGGAAATGTGCCATCGACGCCAAAACTCAGCTATATCCCTTGAAAAATAAGGATAGTTGAAGTTTCTCAACAATTCCAACCCAAATAATTTAGACATTCCCAAAGCCATGTCCGAATAACCTGAAAAATCCCCATAAATTTGAAATGCAAAATAAATGGCTCCCAATACCAAAGAAAGCGAATTCATGGACGGATAGTTATCAAAAATGGCATTAGCATACGTGGCACAAGTATCCGCAATAACTACTTTTTTGACTAATCCCCAAATGAATTGATAGATTCCCGCTTTAGCCTGTTCGTAATTAAAACTTCGTTTTACTTTTATCTCAGGCAATAAATGCGTGGCTCGTTCAATAGGTCCCGCTACCAAAAGCGGAAAATAGCTTACAAATAATGAATAATCAATAAAGTTATATTCGGCTTTAATTCTTTTATAATAAATATCAATTACATAGGATAAACCGTGGAACGTATAAAACGAAATCCCTACTGGCAATACCACATCCAATAAAAATGGACTCGTTTTCAAACCCACACCGTTTAACAATTCAGCAAAAGAACTGGCAAAAAAGTTGTAGTATTTGAATAGTCCTAAAAAACCCAAATTGACTCCAATACTCAACCAAAACCAGAATTTTCTAGATTTTTCATTTTCACTTTTCTCGATTCGGATTCCAGTATAATAATCCAAAAAAGTAGAGAAAACCAACAAAAACAGAAAACGCCAATCCCAACAAGAGTAAAAATAATAGCTGGCAACAATTAAAATCAAATTTTGACTGCTCTTGGTTTTATTAAAAACAAACCAATACAAAATAAAAACAATCGGCAAAAAAACCGCAAAAGTTAGGGAATTGAAAAACATACTTACAAACCTATTTTTTATAAAATTTAATTTTATTTGCTAATTGAATAGAAAATTCATCGGCTCCGATACTATTCAAATGATAACCATTTTTAAACTTTGAGGAATCTTGAATACTTTTAGAGAAATCCCACAAATTAGTATACTGTTGCTTTAACGAGGAAATAAACTCTAAATTCTTAGTGTCATTTCTAAAAGGAGCAATAAAGAAAATACAATCATGATCTGATTTTTTCACCAAAGACGTTATCTCCTTATTATAACGATTCTTTTTATTAATTTTTAATGGTAGACTTCTTTTCCATTTATTTCCGAATCCAAAGATAGGCTCAAAACCTTTAGTTTTTTCATATTTATTTTTCTTAAAAAAACTAGCGAACACCTCTCTTATTCCTAATTTCGAGTCGTATTTACAATACCTATAAAAAGGCATATAATACAACCACATAAAATCCTTTTCATCTTGAAAATATCTTTTGATTATTTCATTCTCTCTAATGAAAGGCAATAGGTCTACGAATAGAAATTTTGATTTTGATTCAGAATTGTAGTAATAATCTGTTTGAATAAAAACAGTTTTAGATTCAATATTGTACTGTTTTAGTAATTTCAATATCGTTAAAATATCCTTTGGTTGAGCATCCATAATTCCAAAATTCACACTATTAACATGTAAAACAGAATCAATAATATGGCAATTTATATGATTAATTACTCTGGATGATCCTAAAAAAACACAATCAAACTTTCTATTAGTCTGTTTTTTTATAAAATGGAATTTGGTTGTATTGGCCATATTAGTGTATACATAAGTATAAACAACATCCATTACCGCTGCTACTATAATCAGTAGTACAAAAAGTTTTAAAATAGATAGAATGAATTTTGTCAAAAGTATTATTTTAAAATCGCATCAATTTGTTTCCAAATATTTTCCGAAGCTTGGGTTGGATTTTTACCTACCACTGTTTCATACCATTTTTTGCCTTCTTTGACATTGGATAATTTTCCATCCAAAATTTGCTGGACTAAACTTTCTAATTCCGTTTTTTCAGTACAAAAAACTGCTGCTTCACGACTAGGCATACTTCTAAAATGAATATAGTTATAGTTTTGACCAATGTCTCGAATGTCTTTTTTCAATTGTGGTTGTTCATAATTATAATATATACATGGTTTATTATGAGCTACAAAATCAAACACCGTTGAGGAACATACATTGGTAACCATTTCCGAATGTGCACAAACATTATACAGTAATTTCAAATCAGCTTTATCAGGAAAAACTTCATTCCAATTTGTCCCAATGGGTTTCCAAACTGGATCAATAACGGTGATAATATCTTGGTTTGTTTTAATCACCGTTTCATACCTATTGGTCGTATCAACAGGACATTTCCTGTAAATGATTCCCAATTGATAGCCTTTGTTATTTAAACTTCGTACAGCATGAGCCAAATCTTCTAGATAATATTGATCTAATGGAGAAGTAGTTTCATCATCACCTGAATAGCAAATGTATTTTTTATCACTATCTAAATGGTGTTCTGCAAAAAAATCTTCTCTAGTTTGTAGTAATGACGTATCATAATGTGGTTCAAATTGTGGTGTTCCTGTGACAAATATTTGAGATTCGTGGACAAAAGGATAATATTGCAAGACTTCAGCTTTCATTAAATCACTCCACACACAATAATAATCCGTTTCAATTACTTGCATCGCTTTTGGTACATTGTCCCAAGAATACACAAATGCTACCGTGGGAATGCCTAGGTCTTGTGCCGCTAATAGTGCACTAATAGATTGCGTTGCTCGTTGTGTGGTGCAAAAAACCAAATCAGGTTTGTGCTCTAAAAGTTGGGCTTTACAATACTCATATTTATTAGTAGATCGTTCTAATGCGTTGATTCGTTTTCGAATGTAAAGAATCCCTTTCTCTGAAGAATGTAATCCTATTAACATTTTAACATACAAAGTCTTTAAGCTATTTTTGAGTCCGTTATAACTAAAGGGGAATTTATAGGTAGGATAGACAGCATCTTGGAACTTTTTTTGAGAAACATTAAGTTCGATATGTTTTCTGGCTCTTGAATAAAGTGCCGTTAACGGATGCATTTTATGATTTTCGATCTTCACCTCATCAAAACCTAATTGTTCTTTGAGTGAAAAAACAGTATTGTTCCAATATACAATTTGGTGCCCTTTTTGTTCTCCCAATTCTTTGAACTTTGTAAACGCAAAATTGCGCAACCCTACTCCATCAGGAAAGAAAACAAATATTTTTTTATTCTTCATCAACTATGAAAGTTTGTTTTTTTTTTTTTTAAACTGGGACAAAAATAAAGGTATTGAAGTTTAGAATGGTGGTTTCTTTTGATAAAAACAGGAATTATAATGGCTGTTTTTCGTTAGCTTGATTTTTAATTCAATGTGACCGTTTTTAGAGTAAAACAGTATTGAGAACCGTACTACCCTTTCTGATTTTTCAATTTTTCTCTTTGTACTTGTTCAATAGGGAGAATATCTGTTGCTTTGAAAGTTAGAGCAGCATGAACGGCATGTAAATCACGTGATAATTTACGCAATCCCATAGGTTCTAATGAAGCAGCATGATCCGTTCCTTTCCATGTTCGGTCTAGAGTATAATGTCTTTCAATTATATTAGCTCCTAATGTGTAAGCAGCAATATCAACGGCTATCCCTAAATGATGGCCTGAAAAACCAATGTGCTTTACCTTTTCCTCATATTTTTGTTTTAGTAAATTAATATCCAGCAAACAAACGTCTTCAAAAGGAACGGGATAACCGGAGGTACAATTGTAAAGGACCAAGTCATTATTACGCCCTTTACTCACGAAGAACTCTACTAAATCATCGGTTTCATTCTTCGTGGTCATTCCTGTTGAAATATGAATTTCGCCAGAATAGTTTTCACACAACCATGCTAACATTTTGTAATTGTTGTTACATGCGGAAGGAATTTTGATGAATGCTGGATTCAATGATGTTATTTCTTGAGCAGAAGTCAAATCCCAAACCGAAGTAGAATAGACAACACCTACTTCTTCACAATACATTTTTAATTCGGCATGCTGTTGCACATCAAACTCAAGGAATTCTCTGTGTTCGCCATATGTAGCGCCATACGAATTACTCTCATTAGGATGTGGTGCGTGGTATTGTGCTTCTGTCAATAATTCTTTATTGTTTCTTTTTTGAAATTTTACCGCATCTACATTACAAAATATTTTTGCTATTTTGATGAGTTCCTTGGCTATTTCCATATCACCTTTGTGGTTGCAACCAATCTCGGCAATAACGTATGGTTTTTTGTAGTTGTTCATTTTTTTTGTAAACAAATAAAATTATTATTATTCTATTATTAAATTTTAAAGTGATAATTATTCTCAAACTGATAATGAGTAAGTCTAATCTTGTCGAAGCTCAGATGGACAATCGAGATTTGAACTAACTCATAAATCACTGCACACTGTCAGTCTGAGACAGTCGAAGACCTCACTCCTATCTTCGATAAACTATTGCATTCAAAAGACTTCGACAAGCTCTGTCAGACAATCGTGGTCGAATTAAAAACTCCTAAATTACTGCACTCTGTCAGTCTGAGCCTGTCGAAGACCTCATTCCTTATCTTCGATAAACTACTACATTCAAAAAGAATTCAACTCCCATTGCTTCGGGACAGTCGGACAATAGTAGTCTGTTTTTATTGGACTTTAAAGAGGTATTAATATCTTTTATTATACTTCATAATAACCTCACAAACTTCCCTAATCGCTCCATCGGCTGAATTATGGGTTAAAATATAATCCGCATGTTGTTTGACGACTTCAGTTCCGTTAGCTGGGCAAAAAGACCAACCAACGCTACAAATATTTGCCAAATCATTGACATCATCACCCACATAAGCGACTTGATCTAGACTGGCTTTTCTATCTTTAAGAAATTGAGTCAAAAGAGCATATTTATCTTTAACACCTAGATAGGTATGTTTAATTTGTAATTTTTTCATACGCGCCTCTACTAAAGCTGAATTCTCAGAGGTCATTACAACCACTTCCACATTATTTTGCCTTAGTATTTCGAGTCCCATACCATCACGCATATCGAATTTTTTTATCAACTCCCCTTCGGCTCCAAAATAAACACAACCATCGGTAAAAACGCCATCTACATCAAGTACCAAATAATCAATTCTATCGTGCTTTTTGGATTTTTGTAAACGGTTCGCCAGTAACTTCTCAACAATTTCCCAATCGGTGATACTATCGATTTCTGTATAACTAGCTTCATCCATTTCTACCAAAGCAATTTTACCACTGATTCGGTTTTTAGATGTCGAAAAAGCCGATTTTGTGGTCGCGTAAACGGCTCCATTTTCAACCAAAAGCCCTTCAAAATCTTGACGTCGAGGTCTGTTAAATACATCATAATTTTGTGGTGTCCCATCTGAATTCCAAGTAAAACGATGAGTTTTGACCACTGTTAAAGCCGAATCGTAATTTTCTATTTCTATTTTGTCTAGCGCAGCATTAATATCACTAGCTGTAGTTAATGGAGAAGTAGCTTGCAACAAACATAAAACATCAAAATCATGGTTTATGGCGGTGGCAAACTCAATCATCACGCTTTCGGTTGATGCGATATCGGTTGCGTTTTCATCGTTGCGTAGTAGTCCTTTTATTTTGGGATTCCAAGCGTATTCTTTTTCTATAAAATCTAATATTTCAGTATCATCGGTAAACACATAAACGGCATCCAAATTTGAAAAAACAGCTTCTGATAGTACCCAAGAAAACAAAGGCCTGCCTACTAATTTCTTTTTGTTTTTTCCAGGTATTCCCTTGGAATCTTTGCGTAATGGGAGTAGTGCTATTTTTTTCATTTTTGTATGCTTTAAGTAATTCTCAAATATAATGAATTACAGCTATTTTAGAATTTATTTTAAAACGGACAGACCTTCATTAACCCCTCTCTAAGGGTCTCTACGACTTCAGGATTAGGTTCACTTGTATATTTATTAAACAACAAAGCTAGCTCCTCTTTCGTATAACATTCCTCTTTGATTGCTGGAGTGTAATATTTTATTTGAATGGATTCCATATAGTCCTGATATTTAATATCATCACCAAAAACCTTATCCGAGAATTTTTGCCAAACGGCTGGAATTCCATACGCATGAGCCACAATTATACCATGTAAAGATGATGAAATTATTTTTTCACATGCTAAAAACTCTATTGTTTTAGATTCAATATCAGTAGTCATTAAATCAATAACCAAAACTTCAGCATCAGCAACAAACCAGTCTTTGACTTTTTCCCAGTCATTATAATGAGGAACAATTCCGTATTTATATTTTTTCTCCACTATAGGATTAAAATAACGAGGAAGTAATAAGGCAGGATCTCCATATATTTCGGGAACTTGGTGTCCTTGATCCAATAAAAAAGCACGGGTTTGAGGCCCTCTTACAGCGAGAAATTTTGCTTCTTTAATTGGGTATTCTTTACTAATAATCCCACTTCCCCACACAATACATTTGTGATTCACATGAGTAAGGACACTTCCTATAGTCACATAAATAGGCTGAAAATAATCTAGAAAAGACCATTTCTTAGGCCAAGCAAATACAACTGTTGTCCCAGAAATTTTTCCCACAAGATACTTCCCTAAAAGGTCTCCGTAATTCTCTTTAGTTTTTCCTTGAATCACTTTTTCATTCCACCAAAAAACTCGGATTTTATTGAAAAATATCATTGGTTTACATCTTTTTTCAATTTCTTTTTAATCAAATTTATCTCCCCTTTTAACATTAAAATCTTAGAGCTAATGACATGAAGAACTGTAATTTTAATGTTATTTTGCGTTATAAACTTCAAAACATTTCTATCCATTACTATTCTATTCTTATTACTAATTATTTTGCTAATAAAAGCATTTTTATGAGTTTGATATACATCTAAATGAAATACATCTCTAAAATTATCTAAATCACCAAGACAATCTAGAGTAATTTGAGTTCTCATACATTTATCACATTTAGAACAATTTATTTTGCCTTTTGAAGCCCTCGGATTTGTACATACATCTAAATATTGAAATGCAACATCATATTTTGAAACTAATTTTGTTCTTTCTTCTCTTGTTTTATCTGAGAGACTAGAATAAAACTTAATGGATTCGGTACTCAGCATTTGTAAAGTCAATACATCATATAAATCTGAAATCTTATCAGAAATTTTAAAGTTGTCGAATCTAAAAGCAGAAGCATAATAATAATTTTTAAATAGTTTCTGTAAATTAAGTACACATGAAATATTCCTTAAGGTATGTGTTTCAACGAATCGCATTTCTAGAAGTTCGTTCAAATTAGTATCAATTATTATTACAGGCAAACTAATTTTATTAGCAAATTCTAAAATATTGTCATATCTTTTATTGAATATTTCTCTTGCATATATTCCTCCAAAGTCCCCATGTGATCCTGCATTAAAAAATGTTAAATGAGAAATTTGAAGTTGTCCTCTCATCTTTTCATGCTCAATAATAGTTGCTATAGAATCAACACCACAAGAAATTCCTGTTGCAGATTGACTTTCATGTTTTGAAAGAATTAATTCATTCTCCTGTTCTGAATAAACTTTAATTTTATGAAACTCTTGAAATGCGATACATAAAGCTGGAATTAAATAATGATTCAATTGGTATTTTAATCTTGCTGATATCGTATTTACATAAATATCTTCCTTTAATCTCAATGCTAATAATAGTAATCCTACTACAAAAGCATCAGATTGTTCTGTAACAAGCAACTCTTTGTATTTAATATCAAATTCATACCAAAGTTTATCTTTATAATTATTCGTCTCAAAAATGGAACTTATAATTATTTTTTCTCCTGTTTTTTCTAATTGAGGAGGATATATTTTCATATTCTTTTTTTGTGTATTACATCATATGATTTAAGAACTTTATCTTTAACAAAATCATAAGATAATTCGGGACATAGTACTTCTTTATTATACTTTAACCCTTCACTATAATCTGCTCTACTTAAAGCATTCAATATTTGACTTTTTATATTATTCATATCTAAAATAAAACCATTAAAATCATCTATAATTAACTCATAAGTTGCGCCACCTGGATTAGACTGTAATGGTATACAACCCGAACAAATTGCTTCAAGTAAAGTATTAGGAATACCATCTGATTCACTATAACCTATGTAAAATTTAGCGCGACCCATGAATTTAAGGACTTCCTGATGCGTTATCTGTTCCATTAAAACAATATCTATATTTTGATATGCGTTACTTTGATTGAAAAAGGAAACAACTTCAAGATTTGCTCCAAAAACGACTATTTTATAATTTAATAATTCATTTTCAATTGTGGATAAAATCTTTAAAACCTCAATACATTTTCCATGAATGCCTTGATAACCTTTTACCAAAATTAAGTCTCTTTTTTCAAATAAAATATTGTTTGACTCTAATAGATTTAAATCATATCCTCCACCTCCTGGAAAAACACCTAAAAAATGTCCCGTAAAACCATTTTGTTTAGCAATCTCAAAATCTCTATGACAATCTGTAAATAAAAAATCCAAATGTGGGAGTGTCATATTAATAATATGTTTACCAATTTCACTATTTTTTCGTGCATATAAATCACTTCCCCAAGAAGAATAAACCCATTTAATATCATTATATCTTTTCATCACTTCTAAAATAGGAAAACATGAGATATGCATAGCAAAACTATGTACTACATCAGGTTTAACTTCACGTAAATACTGTTCAAAAACAACAGCAACTGTACGTTCATTAAAATATTGAAATATATGATATATAAAAGATAAGTTCTTTTTTATAAAAATTCTACCTGGAAAATTCCACTTTGGTTTCCATCCTACTTTTTGTTCTACCCAATCGATACGATTGGCTTTATTACTGTAACCCGTAATATCAAACCAAAAAACGTCATGACCTGCCTCTTTCAGTTGCTCTGTCCAACGAAAAAAATGTAAAGACGGCATGGATACCATAAGTATTTTCATTATACGAAAAACATTTTAAGTCGAATAAAGTTATGCTTACGATCAAAGGTATATTCGTAAGGATTATTTCGATAATTTTTAATAATCTCTTCTAAAAAAACATTATTAACTTCTTCCATTTCAGGATAAGCAACATATTTCTTTCTTACTATCTTTTTTAATGTATTTCTAAAGTGAATCAACGGTTGAACTTCCTTGATTTCAATAGAAACTAATTCTTGTTTGTAATTCTTACATTGAGCCAAAACAGCACTGATAGCTATTTTAGAATTGTTTATTTGGAGTACAATCTGAGGATTTTTATCCAATTGTAAATAGTCTTTTGTATCTGGTAATTGTCCCCACGGATCTTGTTGATTAACCACTGTTCGCATAGTCCTTTGTCCTAAATGCATGTAATCATGGTTAATCCTCTCTAAATTACTATGAAAAGGATGTATGCTATTTTTACTTCGGTATTGTTTGGAATGCCATTGGTGTTTTACTAAAATGGCTTCATTATAAAAACAAACCTCTAATCCTTCATTTTTCATCCGAATATGAATGTCCGTATCTTCAGCCCCCCAACCATGATAAAACTCATCATACCCATGCAATTT
>NZ_JBAWDL010000072.1:0-3167 GCF_049590715.1 Flavobacterium sp. | reverse complement strand
ACATTAAAAAAAGTATATTCAAAATTCAAAAAAGCACCATTAGGCGAAAGACGATTCATTGAACTTAATAATTGAGTTTTGTATCCAATATCTATTCGGGCTTGACTATGAATAATAAATTGGACAGAAGGAGCTACATCCAAATAGGATTTTCCGTTCTCATTTAAAGTTTGTCCAATTAATTCTAACATCACATTGATGTTGGTTTGTTTAAAATTAGTGTATTTTTTTGGATACATTAATTTTCCAAAAGACAACGTATAATTAGTGGCGTTATCACTTTGTGATGCTGGAAAATCATGCTTTTTATTATTCAATGCTTTTTCAAAACTCAGAGAACTACTAATTGCCATTTTTCCTAGTAATTGTGTCGCAATCAAACCCATTTCATATCCTGAATTGTGACGCATAATATCAATCGCTTCTTGGCTGATTTGAGTATTATTAATACTATAACGACCAAAACCTGCCATTCTAAAATGGCTATGAACATCATCTACCGAAAAAAAGCGGTATTTAGCGTAAATACTTCCACCTTCAGTTTCCAAATTATTAGTTCTATTACTTACAAAAAGAGAGGTATGAATCATCAAATTTTTATTTGCTCCCCACATCAATTCGGGCATTAAAAAATAATTGTAACCCGAATTTACCACTCTTTTATAAGCTGATTGATTTAATCGAAACCCTATTGAACCTGTTGGCATATTACTCGCAGGTTCGGTCATCACAAAAAGTTCTTGTGCTTGGGTTGCTGTATAACCAAAAAGCAATACCATTAAAATTAACTTTTTCATTATTCAGTAAGTTTTACATAATACACATTGGAACTTGAGTTCGAAAAATCCGTTTTCTTAACGTTGACTTGACTCCATTTTTTAAAATCTTTAGAAGTCAAATACCCTTTACCTAAAATCTTAATTTTGGTTTGGTTTGTACTAATTTTAGCATTACCATCTAAAAACACAAAAGTTGTTTTGTCTTGTTCTAAAGTTGTTTTAGAGTTACTTTTTAAACTTTCCGAAGGCAAATACACAATCATTGAACCGACAAAAAAACCTGCTTTTTCAATACTTTCTTTTATCTCTAAAGGTTTCGTTTGATTGTCTTTTGTGTAATAAACAGTAAAGGTATTGGTGTTCAAATTTGTTTCTACTTTTTCAACATTAGGTGATTTTTGTAATTGTTTGTAAATTGCATTGGAACACATGGAACAGGTTAATCCTGTTGCAACAATTTCTGCTTTATTAATTTGGGCAAAAGCAATACTGCTAAATGCCATAAAGAGTAATACTATATAGTTTTTCATTTTACTATTTTTAAAGATTAATCCATTTCTGGAGAATGATTTAATGTTTTCTATTCCGATTTCATTTGATGACAAAAAGGTACACCTTTGGGAGTTGTAATAGATTCGGCTTGTTTATTTTTAACTGGCTTATCATATTGACAACAATGAGGCAACTTATTATAAGCTGTATTTGAAGCTAAATATATGTCGCTTTCATAACCTGCAGCAGCAATTCGTCTTAGAATTTCATCTGGATTGGTTTTAGCAGGATCAAATGTTAATGTTGCCATTTTAGTATCAACATTCCAAATGACCGTAGCCTCTCCTTTTACATTAGCTGCTTTTTCGATTGTTTTTTTACACATTTCACAGTTTCCGTATATTTTTACGGTTTCGGTTTTAGCGTTTTTTATTTGCGCGCTCGCAAAAGTTACGGATAGCAATAATATTACTGCCATCACATTATTTATTAGTGATTTCATTTTGTTGTTTTTTAGAATTGAAATAAATGGCCTCAAAAATCCTTAAATACAAGACATTACAAGTACCTAGCAAATTATTGACCGTTAAAATTGATGATTAAAGTCTCAATGACTTCGAACTTGACCCAATTAGGGCTGTCACCTTGTAGTTTTAGCCTATTTTAGGAATAAGCCAGATAGAAGAATATCCATCAGAAGTAATTGAATCTGATGCATAGAATTTTTGTTTTTCAGATGAAAAATCAAAAACATTAATTGGGTTTTCAAAAGTGGTATTTAATAAAAAACTCAAACTAAACGAACTAGTAGTACATTCAGCATGACCACACTTTCCGTTACAGGAATTTTGTTTTTCATTTTTAGAACAAGATTTTGTTCCGCAACAACTTTTTTTAGATTTAGAAGTCATTTCCATTGAACAACCCTTCTTTGAAGAATTTGAATTTCCACAAGCCATAGCAGTACTCGGCATCAAAAAGACACCTAATAAAACGATGATATATATGTGGATTTTTTTCATTGAAATTCAATATTTAAAACAAAATTAGCAAAACAATTTTGCTTTAGATGCAAATTTATGTTAAAACAGGAATTTAGTTCTTTCCTAATATTGAATACATAATAGACTGAGATATAGACAAAATAACACTAAACAGCAATGCAACTAAAAATCCATCAACATAAAAACCACCTACAATCGAGGAACAAATTAAAATCATTATTGCATTGATACACAACAAAAACAATCCTAAAGTAAGAATAGTTATCGGCAATGTAAAAATGACAATAAGTGGTTTGATAAAGAGATTAAGCAAACTTAAAACAAATGCTACAATAAGCGCAGTTGTAAAACCAGCGATATGCACCCCTTTCATTACATGGGATAGGATTACAACCAATACCGCTGTGATGAGCATTCTAACTAATAATTTCATAAACTTTAATTTTATGTAGATACAAATATAAATTATTTATTGTTTCAAAAAAGAACTAACTAATTGATGAAACAATTTAGGATTTTCGGCATGAAGCCAATGTCCCGCATTAGGAATAGTTTCTAGTTTCATTAAAGGAAAGTGAGTGACAATATTCTCAATATCTGAATCTAAAATGTAGTTTGAATTTCCACCTCGAATGAAAAGGGTTGGCTTGTCAAAATGTGCTTCATCAGGAAGTGCGACACCTATTTCGCTGATTTTTTTATTAAAAACTGCTAAATTAAAACGGAATGCTAGTTGTCCTGGTTCTTGCCAATACAAACTTTTCATCAAAAATTGACGTGTACCAAAATCGGTGATAAAATTACCGATGATTTCTTCGACCTCACTACGGCTTGGTTTTTTAGAAAAATCAACAGCGTTTAATCCTGCCAAAATGGTTTGATGGTGTTGTGG
>NZ_JBAWDL010000071.1:0-16640 GCF_049590715.1 Flavobacterium sp. | reverse complement strand
AATCGTAAGATTAAGGAGGATGGAGTGAAGTTTAAATCGCATATTGATGGCTCATACCACGTTTTTACACCTGAAAATGTAATGGAAATTCAACGTACTATCGGTGCTGATATTATTATGGCATTTGATGAGTGTACGCCATATCCTTGTGATTATCATTATGCTCGTCGTTCGATGAATATGACGCACCGTTGGTTAGATCGTTGTATTACTCATTTGGATAAATTACCAATGAAGTATGGTTATCAGCAACACTTTTTTCCTATTATTCAAGGAAGTGTTTATAAAGATTTACGAGAAAAATCAGCAGAATATATCGCTAATACCAATCAAGTAGGGAATGCTATTGGTGGATTGTCAGTAGGGGAGCCTGCTGAGGAAATGTATGCTATGACCGAAGTGGTTACGGCTATTTTACCTGAAGACAAACCGCGATATTTGATGGGAGTGGGAACACCTATTAATATTTTAGAAAACATCGCTCTAGGAATCGATATGTTTGATTGTGTGATGCCTACACGTAATGCGAGAAACGGAATGTTGTTTACAGCTAATGGAACGATAAATATCAAAAATAAAAAATGGGAAGATGACTTTTCGCCTATTGACGAAATGGCCATTACCTATGTAGATACTGAATATTCAAAAGCGTATTTACGTCATTTATTTGCTGCCAATGAATATTTAGGAAAGCAAATTGCTACGATTCATAATCTAGGTTTTTATATGTGGTTAGTTCGTGAGGCCAGAAAACATATTATTGCAGGAGATTTTAGAACGTGGAAAGATATGATGGTCAAGAATATGAGCCAGAGATTGTAGAAAAAGTGTTAAGAGTTAAGGGTTAGGAGTTCATACCCCATAACCCATAACATCTAACCCCTAACTTAAAGAAATGTTAACAATACTAGATAAATACATCTTAAAAAGATATTTAGCGACTTTTGCGACGATGTTGCTGATGTTTGTTCCTATTGGTATTATTGTCGATGTATCTGAAAAGATCAATTTCATGATTGAAAATGAGGTTCCTTTTCTCAAAATAGCGATCTATTATTATCATTTTACGGTTTATTTTGCTAATGCTTTGTTTCCCATATTTTTGTTTTTATCGATTATATGGTTTACCTCAAATCTGGCTAATAAAACGGAGATTATTGCTATATTAAGTTCTGGGATTTCGTTTACACGTTTCTTAAGGCCTTACATAATTGGTGCTTCGTTAGTGTCTGTTTTTGTATTGATTATGGGTTTTTTTGTGGTTCCAGTGTCCAGTGAAGGGTTTAATAATTTTAGATATACCTATCTTCGAACTGGTGGAAAGGAAGCCATGCGTGGTAATAGTACTGATGTATATCGTCAAATAAACGATACTGACTTCTTGTATGTAAATAGTTTTAATGCGACATCCAAAACAGCTTTTAATTTTGCTTTAGAGAAATTTAAAGGTGAAAAATTAGTTTCAAAAGTTACTGCGAGTAGAATACAATGGAATCCTTCAGATAGTACCTATACAATGTATGATTACACGAAAAGAACCGTAGGTGAACTAGGCGACAAAATTGAAAAAATTCCTGAGAAAAAAGCCATATTTAGTTTTGATTTAGAGGATTTAACCCCCGTGATTTATATAGCTGAAACCTTGACTTTAGATAAGTTGAATGCTTTTATTGATAAGGAGAAAGCAAGAGGTTCGTCTAATATCAATATCTATATGGTTGTTTTGTATAAAAAATATAGCGTACCAATATCTGCCTTTATCTTGACTATTATTGCCGTATCAGTATCGGCAATGAAGCGAAGGGGGGGGATGGGAATGAATTTAACCATTGGAATTGCTATCGCTTTTTCTTTTGTGTTTTTTGATAAAATTTTTGGAGTTATAGCTGAGAAAACTACTTTTTCTCCTTTTGTAGCTGTTTGGTTTCCTAATTTTATTTTTGGAATATTGGCTATTTTTCTTCTTCGAAAAGCGAAACGTTAACTTAAGAGTTATTAATTAAAATTTAAATAATGTTACAACATTTGCGTCTTAATGAATTTAAAGTATTTTTTTATAGATTGATTCTGGCTTACTTGTTTTACTTCATTGCTCGACTTTTATTTTACTTTTATAACATTGATTTGCTGAGGGTTGATTCTTTTTCAGACTTAATGGCACTTTGTTATTATGGGATTATGTTTGATACGACAGCCATTTTATATGTTAATTTGTTATTTATAGTGTTTTCATTTATTCCAATGTATTATAACACTAATAAAGACTATCAAAAGTTTGTATTCTATTTGTATTTTGTAACGAATCTGCTAGCTTACGGATTAAACTTTATTGATTTTATCTATTATAAATATACTTTTGCACGTACTACAAGCGCAGTTTGGGAGGTTTTGAAACACGAAACAAATAAAAAGGTCTTATTGTTTAGTTTCTTGTATGATTATTGGCATGTTTTTATTTTGTTTGTTCTGTTTTCAGGACTTTGGGTTTATTTGTATAAAAAAGTAACGGTCAAAAGCTTTAAGCCAACTAAGTTGATTGCATATTATGGGTTTTCTATTATTAGTTTTTTGTTTATAGCTCTAATGACAATAGGTGGGATTCGTGGTGGAGATTTTAAAAAATCAACACGACCAATCAATCTTTTAGATGCTAGTCGGCATGTTAAAAAAGTAGTACATTCGGATATCGTTTTGAATACTCCTTTTGCTTTGATTCGCACTTTGTTTAGTAATAGTTTTATCAAAACAGATTATGCTGATGTAAATGCTCAGGTGATTGAAAAAAAAGTACAGCCTATAAAACAGTATCATAATAATCCGAAGACAAAGCCAAATGTTGTAGTTTTTATTCTCGAAAGTTATGGACGTGAATACATAGGAGCATTGAATAAAGAGGCTAATATTCCTAACTATAAAAGTCATGCTCCTTTTTTGGATTCTTTGGCTCAGCATAGTTTAATTTTTACAAACGCATACGCAAATGGGCGTCAGTCTATCCATGGGATGTCTTCAGTATTGGCTGGTATTCCATCGTTTAAAGATGCATTTACTTCTTCGCCTTATCCAAAACAAAAAATTGAATCCATTGTTTCTACCTTAAAAGGAGAGGGGTATGACACTTCTTTTTTTCATGGAGCAGCTAATGGTTCTATGGGATTTTTAGGATTTAGTAACATTCTTGGAATTGATCATTATTACGGTCGTACCGAATATAATGATGATTCGGAATTTGATGGTTTTTGGGGTATTTGGGACGAACCTTTTTTACAATTTATGAAAAAAACTTTAGATAAAAAGAAGACACCTTTTTTCGCTTCTGTTTTCACTGTTTCTTCTCACGAGCCATACATTATACCTGAAAAGTATAAAAATAAATTTAAAGAAGGTGGGGTTCCTATTCACAAATGTGCTGAATATACTGATTATGCATTGAAACGCTTTTTTGATGAAGCTAAAAAAGAAGCTTGGTTTTCTAATACTATTTTTGTTTTAGTTGCGGATCATTGTAATCAGATTTTTTATGATGAATTTCAAAAACCAATTAATCGGTATGCAGTACCTATTTTGATTTATCAGCCTAACAGTAAGTATGTTGGTGTGGATAGGGATTGGGCTCAGCAAATAGATATATATCCTACTATTCTTGATATGATTGGGTATGATAAACCTTTTAGGAGTTGGGGCAGAAGTTTATTAGATAAAAAATCGAGTACGCCATTTGTAATCAATTCTACAGGAACTATTTATCAGTTTTCAAGAGGAAATTATATTTGTACCTTTGATGGTCAGAAAGCGTTAGGCTTTTATGATAAAGAGGATAAGGAATTAAAGCATAATTTGATTGGTGAAAGAAATGCTGAAATGGATGCTATCGAATTAAATTGTAAAGCTTTCATTCAAGATTATATGGAAAGAGTGGTAGATAAAAAATTGACGACTAAATAATAATACCGTTTAGATATGAAAAAGAATAAGAAAATAATTGGATTTTCACTATTAGCTATAATACTAATTTTTGTTGCAAAATATGTGTACGATATGAATATCAATCATAATTTTGAGACCATTACGGAGGGGAAAGTGTATAAATCTGGAGTAATTCCTCCAGATGAGTTAGAGAGCTATATCAAAAAATACAATATTAAATCAGTGGTAGACTTGCGTTTTCCAGGAACGAATGATCTTGTTAATAATCCTGAAATTCCAGCGGAATTAACTGCTGAACAAGAGGCTATTGCTAAAATTGATGGTGTAAATTATTTTAATAACGGCTCAGACCAAGTGCCAAATCAACAGAACTTAGACCTCTTTTTTAAAATCATGGATAATAAAGACAATTACCCTGTTTTAATTCACTGCTACCATGGTGTTGGTAGAGCTGAAATGTATTCTGCTTTATATCGAATAGAGTATGAGCATTTTAGTAATGAAGAAGCACGTCAAGGTGTACGTACATTGTTGAAATTTAGTTCATTTGATGATGGAAAACCAAAAGGAGAATACTTAAAATCATATAAAACAAGAGAACAATTAGCAGCAGAAAAAGCATTCAAATAATTAATCTTTAATTTGTCATTATTCGTTTTTTCCTTTTTTAATTCTGTTTAAAATACTTCTTGTTTTATTGTTTTTTTAAGACTTAAACAAAAAATTAAAAGGCTAAAACGATTTAAAATTTTATATTTGCAATCCAAATAAAACAAAAACGCACAAATCCTATGGAATATTTAGATTTTGAGCTTCCAATAAAAGAATTAGAAGAGCAGTTAGAAAAATGTCAAGTAATTGGTCAAGAGTCTGATGTAGATGTAACCACTACTTGTAAACAAATTACAAAAAAACTGTTAGAGACTAAAAAGGATATTTATAAAAACTTGACTGCTTGGCAAAGAGTTCAGTTGTCAAGACATCCTAGCAGACCTTATACTTTAGATCATGTAAATGCGATTTGTGGAGATACTTTCTTAGAGCTTCACGGAGACCGTAGTTTTAAAGATGATAAAGCAATGATTGGTGGTTTAGGAAAAATTGGAGGACAATCTTTTATGATTGTTGGTCAACAAAAAGGATACAACACTAAAACGCGTCAATATAGAAACTTTGGGATGGCAAATCCAGAAGGATATAGAAAGGCACTGCGTTTGATGAAAATGGCAGAGAAATTCAATATTCCTGTTTTGACTTTAATTGATACTCCTGGAGCTTATCCTGGGTTAGAAGCAGAGGAAAGAGGACAAGGAGAAGCTATTGCTAGAAATATCTTTGAAATGGTTCGTCTAAAAGTACCAGTTATTACAGTCATTGTTGGGGAAGGTGCTTCAGGAGGAGCTTTAGGAATTGGAGTAGGCGATCGTGTGTATATGTTAGAGAATACTTGGTATTCTGTAATTTCACCAGAATCATGTTCTTCTATTTTATGGAAAAGTTGGGAATACAAAGAACGCGCTGCCGATGCATTGAAACTGACATCAGCGGATATGAAAAAACAAAAATTAGTAGACGATATTATCCCTGAACCATTAGGTGGTGCGCATTACGATAGAGAAACTACTTTTAAAACAGTTGAAGAATATATTTTGAAAGGATTGGCCGAATTAAAACTTTTATCAACAGAAGAATTAATCGCTCAGAGAATGGAGAAATACTGTAAAATGGGGGAGTTTAAAGAGTAAAAACTTACTTTTAATATACGAATCCGAAGCCTTACCGTTTCGGATTTTTTTTGGCTTATAAACAAAATAGGGCAAGTTGTAAACAATTATTAGTAATAACTAAATACACTTATCTTTATAAATTACGTTACTTTCGTTCCATGGAAAATTTCAAAAATATAAATCCAGTTAAGGTGGATAAATCTACAATAATAAGCTTAGAAAAAGGAAAATTACCTCCTCAGGTAATTGAATTAGAGGAAGCAGTTTTAGGTGCCATGATGATTGATAAAAAAGGTGTAGATGATGTCATCGATATTCTGCAGCCAGATGCCTTTTACAAAGACGCACACAAACACATTTTTGAAGCCATAGTTCAATTATTTACTGAGACGCAACCTATCGATTTATTAACGGTTTCGGCTCAGTTAAGAAAGAATGCCAAATTAGAATTAGCTGGAGGAGATTTTTATTTAATTCAGCTGACGCAAAAAATTTCCTCATCAGCACATATCGAGTTTCACTCGCGTATTATTCTTCAAAAGTTTATTCAACGAAGTTTAATCCGAATTTCTTCGGAAATTATTGAAGCTTCTTATGATGAGACCACAGATGTATTTAGTTTATTGGATCAAGCCGAATCTAAGTTATATGAAGTAACCCAAGGAAATATTAAACGTAGTTCTGAAACCGCACAGAGTTTAGTGCTTCAAGCAAAGAAACGTATTGAAGAAATCAGTAAACAAGAAGGTTTGAGTGGAGTAGAAACAGGATTTACTAATCTTGACAAACTAACTTCAGGATGGCAACCTTCGGATTTAATAATTATCGCAGCAAGACCTGCGATGGGAAAAACAGCTTTTGTACTTTCTATGGCTAGAAATATAGCCATTGATTTTGGACATCCCGTAGCATTATTCTCTCTGGAGATGGCTTCTGTACAATTGATTACTCGTTTGATCTCGTCAGAAACAGGATTGTCTTCGGAGAAATTAAGAACAGGGAAATTAGAACCACACGAATGGACGATGTTGAGTACCAAGGTAAAAAACTTGGAAAAAGCACCCCTATATATCGATGATACACCTTCACTTTCTATTTTTGATCTTAGAGCCAAAGCACGACGTTTAGTATCTCAACACGGAATTAAAATTATAATCATAGATTATTTGCAGTTAATGACTGCAGGAGGAAACGGAAAAGGCGGTGGAAATCGTGAACAAGAAATCTCTACCATTTCCAGAAACTTAAAAGCATTAGCTAAAGAGTTAAATGTTCCAGTTATTGCACTATCCCAGTTATCGCGTGCCGTTGAGACTCGTGGATCGAGTAAAAGACCTTTGCTTTCTGACCTTCGTGAATCTGGAGCAATTGAGCAGGATGCGGATATCGTATCCTTCTTGTATCGTCCTGAATATTATAAAATTGACGAATGGGATGATGATGAAGCTTCGCCAACTGCTGGTCAAGCCGAAATTATGATTGCAAAACACCGTAATGGTGGAATTGAAAATGTTCGTTTGAAATTTATTGGACATCTAGGTAAGTTTGATAACTTAGATGACTTTAGCGGAAATTACGACGATTTACCATCATCAATGAATCAAGATGAAAGTGCATTTATCACTAAAAATCTGCCATCAGCAAATGAAGCTTTTGGAAGTGGTTTTAATGATGATGACGATGATGATAGCGATATGCCGTTTTAAACAATAAAAGTCATAAGATTATCAGAATATCTAAAATAAAAAGTACCTGAGAATCTCGTATTTTTGATTTTCCTAAAAAAATAATTCTTTAACAAAAATTGATGGAATATTGAATTATTTTACAAGCGATGAGACAAAACTTGTAAATTAAGACAATATTAGATGTGAATTATCGCAAATTTACATCATATTAATTATCTATTTATTACCTGATTTTACAAACAGGATAATATCACAAAACATAAAGGATTTTTCTAATCTGGTTGAGAAAATTAGAATATGTTTAGTTTTAGTGTGTTATTTAACTTCAGATTATGTAAGTAATCAAGTGGGAAATGAAGTGAAAGAATAATATTAGAATGAAAATTGCAATTAAGTTATGACTTGTTTTTAGTATAATTTATAAGTCTAAACTGTTTAAAAGGTATATAAACTGATATTTTTTCTGGTAAATTTTGGATAGCTATGAGGGAATAACTAAAAGATGCACAGATTCATTTAGGAGAAAACTCAAACTAAAGGCTTGATGTTTTATTTTATTTTATTGGTTTTGAATTTAATATATTTGCTTTCGAATATAAAAAAATCTGAAATAAGCAAGTATTTAAAAGCTTATGGAATGTTTACAAAAGAAAATAGAATAATTCTAATCTAAAAAATGATTTTTCGCAAAAAAAAACATTTAAAAAAAAATAAAATGAAATTTCCTCACTTTTTTTTAATGCTAATACTAGTTCTATGTATTAATCAATTAAATGCAAAAAATTATTATGTTTCTACTACTCTTGGAAACAATTCAAACACTGGAAGCTTGCAAGCTCCTTTTAAAACCATCCAAAAAGCAGCAGATGTCATGAACTCTGGAGATATATGCTATATTTTTGGCGGAGTTTATAGAGAAACAATTGTTGTTAAAGATGATAATGTTCTTTTTAAAAATTATGACTCAAGCAAAGTGATCGTATCTGGTACAGTTGAATTAAATAATTGGACGCCATATAAAGACGGAATTTACAAGTCAAATTACTCTGGAGCAGAAACGGAATTTACAATGTTGTTTGTCGATTTTAAAAGGCAAGAAATGGCACGATGGCCCAATAATACTACAGGAGAGATGATGAATCCAATGGATATCAATTCTGGTTATACAGATTGTAGAGTTTATAGTGGTGTAGCAGGACAAAAATCTAGAAAAGTAACGTTTGATAATATTTCTAATTTCCCTGATAATTTTTTCGTAGGAGGTATTTTTAGAGGAATTACAGGAAAAAAATGGATTAATCCTATGGGCTATATTAGCGCTTCTAAAAATAATGAACTTACCGTAGATGCAATAACTGATGGATGGATTGAGAATAGTGATAAAACATTAGATAATAATGGTAAAGGACATGGGTTTATTTTTCATTTAAATGCATTGGATATAGCTAATGAATGGTTTCAAAAAGATGATTTAATTTATTACAAACCTGAACCAGGTAAAAACCCTAATAATTTAAATATTGAATACAAAAAAAGAAAATGGGCTTTTCAAATAAATGATAGATCAGGAGTTGTTATTGATGGTATTCATATTCATGCTGCTTCTATAGAACTTAAAAATAGTAATAACTGTAAAGTGCTAAATAGTTCCGTACAATATATGATGCCTTTTTTAACAAGATCAGGATACGGAGCTTCTTACACAGTACATGGAGGAATCTATGTAAAAGGAAATGATAATGAGTTCAAGAACTGTTATGTTGCACATAGTTGGGGAAATGGTTTTAGTATAGAAGATGGAAATAATACAATTGTTGATAATTGTATTGTTGAAGATGTTGGTTGGATAGCTCAGTTTACTTCTAATATTCAAAATAACGGATTTAATACCATTGTAAAACATAGTACATTTGGTTCTTCAGGTAGGTTCCATATTAGAACGGATAAAAAAGTGCAAATAACCTACAATGATTTTTATGATTGCATGAAGATGGGACAAGATGCAGGATCAATTCAGTGCACAAATGGAAGCGATTGGGGAAATGCAGTAAATATGCAAGGAGCAGAAATAGCATACAATAGATTACATGATTCGAGTACATTAACAAATGGAACAAAACAATTTGTTTTAGCATTCTATTTAGAAGGTTGTTATAATTATACCGTACATCATAACTTAATATATAATTTTATTACTGATGTAGTTCCTGATGGTACTTTTACTTATTTAGGACCTAGGAAATCAAAAATAATAGATTGCTATTATTATAATAATACTGTTTGGAATGTTAATTGGGGAATACGTATTTGGAACAGAGATAAAGAAGGAGCCATGGAAAATATTCGTTTTTGGAATAATATTTTTGACAATAGTTCTCAAGATGATACAAGTGTAGATTTATACCAAAATATTGATTTTCAAAATAATTATAAAGAAATAAGTAAAAATAATCAAAATGCACTTTTTGTAGATGCAGCGACGGGAGATTTTAGACTAAAGAAAAATACAAGTCCTATAAATACAGGTAAGTTTATTGAGGGGATTACTACAGATATTTCAGGGGATAAGCCCGATATAGGTGCAATTGAATATGGGTCATCTTTTCCAGAGGTAGGTTCAAATCTTAATAAAGATAATTTCTTGTTACACAAAGATATTTTGAATATATCAAAAATAGAATTGAATAATTTACTATATGTTTACCCAATTCCTTCAAATGATATCATTTATATAAATGGGAAGTTTACTACCTGGAAAATATTAAGCATCGAAGGGCAACTTTTAAAACAAGGAAAAGAGAATCGGTTTGATATTTCAAGTTTATCAAAAGGTGTTTATTTTTTAGTAATTGATGAAGTTATTACTAGAAAATTCCTTAAAAATTAATTATTCATCAGTATATCTGCTATGGGAATTTCGAATATAAAAAGCGAAAAACAAAATGAAGCTTTCAGACGAAAGTATATAGTAAACATTAAGTAGTAAGAATTGGAAATTTTCTAGATGTACAAATAAAAGCGGGGAGGCTCAACCCTATGAAAAATGCTATCTACAAACAAGCTAAAAAAAGCTAAGCTAATTTCTGCCCTACGTCATAGCTGATAAGGGTTCTGATTTTTTTTTTTTTTTGACATCCTATATTTTAAGAATCATAATTATCAGTATAAAAAAATTCAAGAGGCACAATTGCCTCTTGAAATTTTTAAAACTCATTTAACGATAACCCCATAGGGCTGGATGTTGAACGGTTCCGTTCAACCCGGGTTTCATTGTTCGTGCTTCGCACGCTACGAAATCATAGCTGTTAGTAGATGTGCTTATTTTAATTTGAATTTCTTTCTGTGTGTGTTTTTAATTTAAGCTAATATTGGCTTTTTTGAATACTTCTTTCAATTCTTCACTAATTTCAAACGCTTTAAGAGGTGGAACATTTGCACCCCCTGGATTTCCAATTGGTATTTTTCCAACAAATGATTTCACACCTCCTAAAATTAAGCGAGGAATTTGTCCAATAACTTCTTTACTATTTTTAATTTTTAATCCAAATTTCAGCATTTTCCAATGCACTTCCGTGTGTGCAACAGGATATTTTTGCACAATTATATGAGCTCTTTCTAAATGATTCCACGCAACATTCAAGTTTCCTTTATTTAATTCAATTTGGTAATTCTTCAATTCTATTTTATAAAATGGATTTAATTTTTTCGGAACTGATGTATACAATTTCATAATATTTAATTTTAAATTTTATTCGATTTATTCTTCAATACTTTGTATTAAAATTTTAATTATTTTTATAGAATGAAGCAAACTCATCACCAGCAGGATTTATAATTCCTAAAACTAATGGTCCTGCCATATGATATTGGCTGGAAAAACCTAGGGGACCATAATAATCACTTTTATTAAATCTAAAATCTTTTCTGTCGATAAAAGTTTCAGTCCAAAAGCCTCTTTCTTTCAATTTATTGTTAAATTCTTCCACTATTTCTTTTATTGTTTCGGTATTAGTTTCGTAAGCTTTTTGTTCTTCGCTAGCAAGCAATTTTGTTGTTGATCAGATAAAATATGTTCATTATGTCTTTGAATTATACTATCTAAATTATTCCAAAATTCATCATTTTCATAGTTTGTCATTTTTTTAGTATTGCCTCCAACTATTTAATAAGCGAATAAAAATAAGCACCTCTATCCTAAAATGGAATCTTATCCGCATGTTTTAGTCAAAATTCTTGCGTATTATTTTATTTGCTTCGTACAAATTTAAAAATAATTCTTACATGTCAAATGAAAAGAAATAGTATTTTGAGAAGAAGTATGAACAAGAATCAAAAAGCATAGCTCGTGCAAATTTTGCGTGAGGAATAGAAGTGAAAATCCCGCAGGCCTACATAAGAAGTGCGAGGAATTGTAGTGGATAACCTGACTCACTTTTTCGGCGGGCATGCTCAAAGAGAACGTATGAAGTTTTGAGTTAGAAGAGAGAAGTTTAACTATTTAAGTATTCTTGAAATTATAAAAAAAATCTTCTTTTAACTTTGTGTCTTTGCCACTTACACCCTTTGAAGCTAAGGAACTTTATATTATATTTGCACTTCCTAAAAAACGATAATAGCATGTTTGATAATTTAAGCGATAAACTAGATAAAGCCTTTCATATACTAAAAGGGCACGGAAAAATTACGGAAGTAAACGTTGCCGAGACCTTAAAAGAAGTACGTCGTGCGTTACTTGATGCCGATGTTAACTTCAAAATTGCTAAAGATTTTACCGCTAGAGTAAAAGAAAAAGCCATAGGTCAAGACGTTTTAACTACGCTTCAACCAGGGCAGTTATTGGTTAAATTAGTTAAAGATGAGTTGACTGAGTTAATGGGTGGTGATGTTGCAGGAGTAAATCTTTCAGGGAATCCATCGATTATTTTGATGTCAGGTTTACAAGGATCAGGTAAAACGACTTTCTCAGGTAAGTTGGCTAATTATTTACAAACAAAAAAGAATAAAAAACCACTTTTGGTGGCTTGTGATATTTATCGTCCAGCGGCAATTCAGCAGTTGTACGTAGTGGGAGATTCTATAGGTGTTGAAGTGTACTCAGAACCAGAGAATAAAAACCCAGTTGAAATTGCTCAAAATGCAATCAAACACGCTAAAGCTAATGGTTTTAATGTGGTGATTGTGGATACAGCAGGTCGTCTTGCGGTAGATAAAGAAATGATGGACGAAATTGCACGTGTACACAAAGCAATTGAACCTCAAGAAACTTTATTTGTTGTCGATTCGATGACAGGTCAAGATGCGGTGAATACAGCCAAAGCCTTTAATGATATTTTGAATTTTGATGGGGTTATCTTAACGAAATTAGATGGTGATACTCGTGGAGGAGCTGCCTTATCTATCAAAACGGTGGTTAATAAACCAATTAAGTTTGTAGGTACGGGTGAGAAAATGGATGCTATTGATGTATTCTATCCTATTCGTATGGCGGAACGTATCCTTGGAATGGGAGATGTTGTGTCGTTAGTAGAAAGAGCACAAGAGCAATTTGACGAAGAAGAAGCTAGAAAACTACAAAAGAAAATTGCTAAAAACGAATTTGGTTTTGACGATTTCTTGACTCAAATTCAGCAAGTAAAGAAAATGGGTAATATGAAAGACTTGGTTGGAATGATACCAGGTGCTTCAAAAGCGATGAAAGATGTAGAGATTGAAGACGATGCTTTCAAACATATTGAAGCGATTATTCACTCGATGACTCCTATCGAAAGAAAAAAACCATCAGTAATTGATGTCAAAAGAAAAGCTAGAATTGCTAAAGGTTCAGGAACCAAAGTAGAACAAGTGAATCAATTGATGAAACAGTTTGACCAAATGAGCAAAATGATGAAAATGATGCAAGGTCCAGGTGGAAAAAACCTAATGAAAATGATGGGTGGTATGAAAGGCGGAATGCCTGGAGGTATGCCGGGGATGAGATAAAGAGATTGTTTCAAGTTTCAGGTTTCAAGTTGTTAAGTAGATTGAAACTAAAGTTTGAAAAATAATATAACAGATTGTTTTGGTTAAAAGGTTGGTTTCGCAGATGAAACATGAAACCTTAAACATGAAACTTTTAAAACAAAAACACAGGATGCAAATATTAGACGGAAAAAAGACATCAGACGATATTAAAAACGAAATTGCTCTGGAAGTACAAACAATCAAAGCGAATGGTGGTAAAGTACCTCATCTTGCTGCGGTAATTGTA
This sequence comes from Flavobacterium sp., assembly GCF_049590715.1. Classification (GTDB taxonomy): domain Bacteria; phylum Bacteroidota; class Bacteroidia; order Flavobacteriales; family Flavobacteriaceae; genus Flavobacterium. The sequence continues at coordinate 3,051 of NZ_JBAWDL010000071.1, read as the reverse complement.
GGGAATGATGGTGCAAGTTTGACTTATGTAGGGAGCAAAGTAAGATCTTGCGAAAAAATTGGTTTTGAATCGACATTAGTTAGTTTGCCTGATACGGTAACAGAGGACGAATTGTTAGCCAAAATCAAAGAATTGAACGAAGATGATAACCTTGATGGATTCATTGTTCAATTGCCTTTACCAAAACATATCAACGAAGAAAAAATCCTTTTAGCAATCAATCCAGAGAAAGATGTAGATGGTTTTCATCCCACAAATTTTGGACGCATGGCGCTAGAGATGGAAACATTTTTACCAGCAACTCCTTATGGAATTATGGAATTGCTAGAACGTTATAAAGTAGAAACTTCAGGGAAACATACGGTTGTTATTGGTCGTAGTCATATTGTAGGTCGTCCTATGAGTATTTTAATGAGTCGCAAGGGATATCCTGGTGATTCAACGGTTACTTTGACGCACAGCAGAACTAAAAACATTGAAGAATATACCAAAAATGCCGATATTATCATCACTGCTTTAGGAGTGCCAAACTATTTAAAAGCAAATATGGTAAAAGAGGGCGTTGTTATTATTGACGTAGGAATCACAAGAGTAGAAGATGCTTCTCACCCTAAAGGATATGTTATCACAGGAGATGTTGATTTTGCTGAGGTAAGTCCAAAATCTTCTTTTATTACACCTGTTCCAGGAGGAGTAGGACCTATGACGATAGCGATGTTACTTAAAAATACACTTCTAGCCCGTAAGATAAGAGCAAGAAACAATCAATAAAATGAAAACCTACTCACTGAGTAGGTTTTTTTTTGGGGAATAGTAATAGTGCGTATTTGGATGGATTGTTTTTATTTTCATCCTAAATGAAGATTAGTGAGGCCTATTAAGTTAACCTTGTAGCGGAATGTAGGGAAGCTACCACAAGGATTTCTATTTCACCTATAACTTATGACAAAAATTTCGTATTCTTGTAATTCAAAATAGTAACTTTTAAATTCTATATATAATGCAAATTCAAGATTCAGTTTACACATCAACTCCTCCAGGGGTTGAAATCGTTGATGTTAAGGTTATACAAAATGGTCAAATTTCATTTTTAAATCCACGTTCAAAAACACCATTGCCTGCATTGGTAGAAGCAAGTAATAATGGAGATTCAAAAAGAATTAGTATTAGCGCAGTTGTTTTTATTGATGCTAATGAGCCAGCTCCAACTTTGAGCGTTCATCAATTATATGTTATAAGTAGTTTTGGAACACCCCAATTACAGTTTTTTATAAGTTATGATTTACCGGAGACTGAAGCAAGTAAATTTCAGGCATATGAAGTGAATTTTGAAGCAACTACTGATGGACTTCCTGAGAATGTAAGTTTGGACATGATTCATACTATAGAAACTTTTTTATGGGATACTGATCCAGTTGCGTCTAGAGGAACGGTTTATAATGTTGCACCATAATTAAGTCACATTCAACTTCTTGTAAGTTATTCATTATGAGAATGAATAATTTTGTAATGAATATTACTAATGGTAAAAAAATGCTACTTTTATTTTTTATTGATTCCTGTTGTTTTATTTTCTCAAAACAAACAGTTTGATGCTGTTTTTGAAAAGGCAATAAGTGTAGAGTCGTTGAAGTACCCTAAAGAAGTTGATTTTAATAAATCCCATTCTTTTTTCATAAAAAAAGAATGGGATTCTACATTATATTATTCCATGAAACAATTGAGTCGTCCCACAAAAGGACAACTCAATAATTATTGTTTTTTTATGCGTGGAAAAAGTTTTCATACCAAGAAAATATTCAAGCAAGCGTATCAGGAATATCTTAAGGTTACACCTGATTTTCCGTTTTACTATGCAATAAATTTGAAAATTGCTTCTTTGTCAATTGAGGAGGGTAAGTTTCCTAAAGCATTACTTTTGCTTCATGCACTTGAAAAAGATAGTAGTAAGTTTTATTACAGGTATATAAAAGAAACAGTTCTTGAAAACTTGGGCTTGTGCTACATGCATCAAAAGAAATTTGAAAAAGCAGAACATTATCTTTTACAAGTTGAAGATATTAGAGAAAAAAACAATGATACGTTAGAATTGGTTCGTTTGTATATCAATTTATCAACGCTTTATTATGAAGAATATAAAGATGATAAAGCTATTCCTTATTTTAAGAAGGCATATCAATTTTCAAAAAAAATAAAATCATTTGATTTAAAACAAAACACAGCAATTAATATGGCTGTTGTAGAGGAAAATAGAGGCGATTTTCCACTAGCTTTAACATATCGTAAGGAGTATGAACAATGGAAAGATTCTCTTAATAATCAAGATAAAATTTGGGCAATTGGTCAGACAGAAAAAAAGTTTGCTGTAGAACAAAAACAAAAACAAGTAGATCTACTCGCTACTCAAAATAAATTGAGAGAAGCAGAGCGCAATAGTTTGTTGTTTTCTTCTGGATTATTATTGATTTTGTTGGGTACTGGAATTTATTTTTACCGTCAAAAAGTAAAAAGCAGTAAAATTATTTTGCAACAAAAAATAGTTTTGGATGATTTGAATGCGACAAAAGACAAACTTTTTTCGATTGTTAGCCATGATTTGCGCTCCTCAGTAAATGCATTGAAATCGAGTAATGCCAAATTACAAAACAGTCTGACTACTAAAAACTATGAAGCGCTAGATACGCAATTGAGTACCAATAATGCAATTGCTAATGGTGCCTATAATTTACTAGATAATTTATTAAATTGGGCCTTGTTACAAACGGAACAATCCTTTTTTTACCAAGAAAATGCTCCTTTGGCTATCCTTGTTAAACATGTCACGTTTAATTATGAACCGTTGATGTTGCACAAATCTATCGAATTTAAAGAGGTTGTACCAAGTTCGATTTATGTATTTATAGATACAGATTCTTTTAAAATTGTCTTACGTAACTTACTTGATAATGCTATAAAATTTTGTCCAGAAAATGGAAATGTATCGGTATATACAAGACCTTCAGAGGATGGTTATTGTTATTTAGTGATTGAAGATACTGGATCAGGAATGAC
>NZ_JBAWDL010000070.1:0-4904 GCF_049590715.1 Flavobacterium sp. | reverse complement strand
ATTCGCAATTTCGGCTTCACTTCCTTCTACTGGTTGGTCTTTGGCTCCTTTTAATTGTCTAGCCATATTGGATTGACCTGAGCACAACCAAACTTCGCCTAAAAGAATGTCTTTGACTTCAATTTTTTGAGATCCATTGACGGTCAAAACATACGGCCCTCCTTCTTTAGTTGTTTTTATAAAAGTGGTCCAATTTCCATCTTTATCGGTAGTGGTTGTACTTTTCTCTCCCCAACTGGATTGAATTGTAATTTTTGTATTAGGTTTGTCTGTTCCCCAAACGGCTGCTTTTGTATTTCGTTGCAAGACCATATGATCGCCAAATACTGAGGCCAATTCGGTTTGTGCATGAAGTGATATGCATCCCAATATAAATAACAAAAAAGGAATTTGTTTTTTTAATGGAAAAATAGATGGTTTTATAGTCATAATTTAATGTTTTCTAATTCAATTTTAATCTTACTTTTTCTCTGCCTTAATAATTTTTTTCATGTATTTATCAAAAGCTTTTCCATCAAAAGGTACAATGACAATTTTACTTCCATGTTGGTCATTTCCCCTATCTTGTCCTTTGGGCACATCAATAACCGAAAACAGAAAATGAGAGGGATGACCGTTCTCAACATAGACCGTCATACGTTGTACGATGCCCCATTTATTACCTAATCCGTTAGTGTATTTAAAAATATCAGCATTCTTTTTAAAAGCTAACCCTCTACTTTTCCAATCATGAATACCATCTGGCGAGGTAAAATGATAGGAATCGTCTACTCCATGATTATTGACAATCATGTGATACATTCCGCCACTATACCAGACCGTTGGATCTTCCATTTTTTCTTGAGGAATACCTTCCATTCCTTTATAAATTTTATCACCCATAATTTTATAAGGGCCTAAAATTCCGTTTTCGCTCAACATGGGTGCCGTTGAACGTGGAATCATTAAATAATTTCCATCAGGACGCAATAATATCCCCACATTCGCCATAAAACCAACTGTACCGGCTTTTACAGCTCCAGCATTGGAAGTACCATAACGCGCTAAATCTGGATTATAACCATTTGCATCTACCTGAATTTCTCCTAATAATTCAAAGGGGCCATCAGGTGAATCTGATATAAAAACCTCACCACTAGTAACTTCCGATGAAATGACTGCATATTTTCCTTCTTTAGTTCTAAGAGCTACAATGTTATGTCCTAAACCTTCTTTCCAATTGGGATAAACCAAGCCTTTATCTACATAAGGACCTAAGACATTTTTGCTCATACTGTGAACGGCTTTGGTACCAATATGCCAACCATCACTATGTGACATTTCTTGTGTCCAACGACTGGAATACATATGGTAATTTCCTTTATTGTCTTTGATAATACTACCATCCCAATAGCACCAATTTTTCATTGTTGAATCTTCAAGACCATTCGTTATATCCCGAGGCAATACATTGGGTGCTCCCCAAATTCTATCTGCAACCAATGGCTTTTGAATGGGTATAGGTTTAAAAAAGTCGATTAATGTTTTTTGAGTTTGAGCAAAGGAGCAATCTCCAATAAGTAAAACAATTAATAGAGTAACTGTTTTTAAAACGTTTTTCATAGTTATATTATAATTTAATTACATGTTATTGCGCAAAAACCCGTGAAGCATTAAGGTGGAAAATTCACGTCCTAAGCTTTTTTTCGAATTGCGAGCAATTACTTCACTATTTCTTTATTTTAAGTTGAATTTTGTAAACTTCGTTTAAAACAGAAAACCTGACCGTTGTGGTCAAGTCAAAATCTTAAAAAATGCTTATAAAATGGCAAGCAGATTTAGCAGATTCTAGTTAAAATAGATTTACAATTTTGTATCCCTTATTTCTTGACTTTCTTCTCGGCTTTGATGATTTTTTGCATATGTTCATCAAATGCTTTGCCGTCAAAAGGAACTATTATAATTTTGCTTCCGTGATTATCGTTTGGTTTATCCTCACCTTTCTTCACATCAAGAACAGAAAATAGAAAATGAGTTACATGACCGTTCTCTACATAAGCCGTTGGGCGTTCAACAAACTTCCAATTGTTTACTGTTCCGTCAGTATATTTAAAAATCATTGCTTCTTTTTTGAAGGCAATTCCTCGGTATTTCCAATCATGCAGTCCGTCTTCAGAAGTAAAATGATGAGATGTTTTAGTTGGCCAATGGTTATACACAATATGATACAGACCTCCACTATACCACAAAGTAGGATCTTCATTATAATCTTGAGGCAATTCAGGATAATTCATATACACTCTCTCACCCATTATTTTATAGGGGCCTAAGATTCCGTTGTCGCTAATCATTGGAGCTGTGGAACGTCCTATTAGCATGTATTTTCCATCAGGTCTTAATAGAATCCCTACGTTAGACATATGATCATAGAAGAGTTGTTTTTTATTTTGATATCTAGCTAATCCGATATTGAAACCATTGGGATCTATTTCAATTTTACCAAGAAGTTCAAAAGGCCCATCGGGAGAATTTGATACAAATACTTCTCCTTCTGTAATTTCACTAGTTACAACTGCGTATCGTCCATCTTTCATACGTAATCCTATAACGTTACCTCCTGTTCCTTCACGCCATTGTGGCCATAGCAAACCTTTGTCTACATAAGGCCCCATAATATTATCACTTACGGCATGAATTCCTTTGGATCCCAAACGCCAACCATCAGAGTGAGATAAAGATTGATCCCATCCACATACATACATATGATATTTGCCATCATTACTTTTTACAATTTGTCCATCCCAATAATTACTTTTTTTCATTGTGGGATCTTCTAATCCATTAGTTATATCTCTAGGCAAAACATTAGGAGCTCCCCAAATCCCATCAGCAACCAAGGGCTTTTGAATAGGAATAGGTTTAAAAAAATCGATTAATGTTTTTTGAGTTTGAGCATAAGAAAGGTCTCCAACAAGGAAAACAATTAATAGAGCAACTGTTTTTAAAATGTTTTTCATAGTCATTTATTATTTAATTGGTTGTTAATGCGTAATACCGAGTAAACTGTTGCGGTGGAAATCCCAAAGTCTAAGCCTTTTTCTACGAAGTGCGAGTAATCACTTCAAATATATTTTTATTTTAAGTGGAATTTAGTGAATTTCATTTAAAACAGAAAGCCTGACCGTTGTGGTCAAGCCAAAAGCTTAAAAATGGCACGCACATTTAGCAGATTCTAGTTAAAATAGATTTACAATTTTGAACCCCTTATTTCTTGACTTTCTTCTCGGCTTTGATGATCTTTTGCATGTGTTCATCAAATGCGTTACCGTCAAAAGGAACTACTATAATTTTACTTCCATGATTGTCATTTGATTTGTCTTGTCCTTTACCCACATCGATTACCGAGAACATAAAATGCGTCACATGACCGTTCTCAACATAGGCCGTTGGTCGTTCTATGTATTCCCAATTGTTTACTGTTCCATCTGTATATTTGAAAACCATTGCTTCTTTATTAAAAGCGATTCCTCTGTAGGTCCAATTATGCAAACCGTCATCAGAAGTAAAATGGTGGGAGGTTTTGCTTGGCCAATTGTTGTACACAATGTGATACAAACCACCACTATACCACAACGTAGGGTCTTCGTTTTTGTCTTGTGGTAACTCAGGGTAGTTTTTATAAACTCGATCACCCATAATTTTATAAGGCCCTAGAATGCCATTATCGCTAATCATAGGAGCGGTGGAACGTCCTACAAGCATGTATCTCCCATCGGGTCTCAATAGAATTCCCACGTTCGACATCTGTCCATAGGAGGGCTTTGTTTTGTTTTGGTATCTGGCCAATCCCTTATCAAAACCATTGGGATCTACTTCGATTTTACCTAGCAATTCAAAAGGGCCTTCTGGATTTTTAGAAACAAATACTTCTCCATCAGTGATTTCGCTTGTTATGGTAGCATAACGGCCATCGTGCATGCGCAAACCAATGACGTTGTGTCCCATTCCTTCTTTCCATTGTGGCCAAAGCAAACCTTTATCAATATATGGTCCCATGATGTTGTCACTCACCGCATGAACACCTTTGGATCCTAAATGCCATCCATCAGAATGTGAGAACGATTGATCCCAGCGACTGGCATACATATGGTATTTACCATCATCACTTCTTACAATTTTCCCGTCCCAATAACAGCTCTTTTTCATGGTAGAATCTTCCAATCCGTTTTTGATATCACGAGGCAAGACATTGGGTACTCCCCAAATTCCTTCGCTCACCAATTTGCCTTGCGGTGACATGGGTAGGAAAAAATCAATCAGTGTTTTGTCCTTTTCTTGCGCAGTAAGTGAAATCGTTGCAGCTAGAAAAACAACAACAATATTACTAATCTTTCTGAGGTTCGACATGATTATTTAGCGATTATCGTTTCAATAATTTCAGAAACTTTGTCATTCTTATCTTTGAATCTTTTAATGTATCCTTTTAATTCTACTGCTAGTTTTTTAGCAACTTCACTATATTTTGGATCATTAATAAAATTGACTCTCTCTATAGGATCGGCTTTAATATCTAGTAACCAAGGTTCCTCTTTGGCTGTAACAACTAATTTAAATTGTTCGGTAATAGCAGCATAGTATCCTAATTTAGAAAAAGTGACATCGTTCCAATTAGCAGGTATTTTTTTTGCTAACAAAGGCGTTAAGTCCCTACCACCCACCTTTGGACAATCCACATTTAACATACTCAAGAAAGTTGGCATCCAATCGGTGTTATTTGCTGCTTGATTTACAACCAGACCTCTTGGAACTAAAGGAGATTTTCCTAGACTTCCTTGTGCCATGATACACGGAATTTTAGCTGATGCCTCATGAATCGTTCCTTTATTGACACGCCCGTATTCTCCTAACAAATCGCCGTGATCCGA
>NZ_JBAWDL010000069.1:0-1844 GCF_049590715.1 Flavobacterium sp. | reverse complement strand
TAATTCCCCTATAAAAGGAATCGCTCCCATGGCTAGCGACATATATCCTGATTGTGTTTGGTAAATTCCATAAGGAGCACCCAAATAGGCATGAGCACTATTACTCTCTGGACGAATTGTAGGTTGGCCTCCATCATGATAAAAAGTAGTAATGGATTCAAATTGAAAATCAATAATCGTTTCTAACATGCTAATAGATACTTTAGATCCTAAACCTGTTTTAGCTCTTTTGATTAAAGCAGCCAAAATTCCTTGTGCCAAATGGGCTCCAGCTAAAATATCGACTATTGATATCCCAACAGGAATCGGACCATCTGAATTTTTACCGTTCAACCAAGTCAATCCTGACAAGGATTGTACTAATAAATCTTGTCCTGGTTTTCCTTTCCAAGGACCTTCGGCAGTGTATCCTGAGATGTCACCGTAAACGATTGACGGATTTATTTTTTTAATAGTTTCATAGTCAAAACCCAATCTTTCTATTACTCCAGGTCTAAAATTATGTACAAAAACATCTGCTTTTGCGATTAATTTTAGTACTTGTTGCTTGTCTGATTCGATTTTTAAGTCGGCTTGAAAACTTTCTTTATTTCTGTTAATAGCTCTAAAAGTGGATGATTCCCCGTTTAGAATTACATTCGAAACATATAAATGACGGCAAATATCACCGGTTTCTGGTCGTTCTACTTTGATGACGCGCGCCCCTAAATCAGCCAAACGCAAAGTAGCGGATGGAGCCGATAAAAACTGACTCATATCAACGATTAAAATATCTTGTAATGGTTTCATTTTCTTTAGTTTTGCGGGTTACAAATTAAATTCGGCTCTAATAGATTCCGTATGTTGTCCTACGCGAGGTGCTGGTTTATTTGCAAAAATGCGGGCATCATCCACACGAATTGGGCAACGTAACGTATGGACTTCTTCGCCTGAAAGTAATTCTAGCTTTTGATCCATTTGCAACACTTTATATCCTTCGTGATTCAATAACCTTTTGTAATCAAACACGTCCGAACACCAGATACCTTCTGGTTCTAAAATTGCCAACCACTCTGCTGTCGTTTTTTCGATCAAAAAGGCTCTCAAAATAGCCATGATTTCATCACGTTGCGTAAACCAAGAATTGGAATCAGTATAAGTCATTAACTCTTTGCAATCCAAAATTTCTCCCAAACGAGTCAACGATCCCATCGCTAGTGCTAAATGACCATCTTTGGTTTGGTATTCTCCATACGGCGCTGACAAATACGCATGAGCAGCCCCTTTTTCAGCACGAACTGGTTTTTGGTTTCCATCATTCAAATAAGTGGTAATCACTTCAAACTGTAGATCTAAAGTTGATTCTAATAAACTTACTTCAACCCATGCTCCTTGATTGGTTTTGAAACGTTTTAGAATGCTCGCCAATATCCCGTGAGCCAAATGTGTTCCTGTAATTAAATCCGAAATCGCTGCGCCTACAGGTACAGGATCATCATTTTTATTTCCGGTTAAATTCACAAATCCTGACATCGATTGGACTAACAAATCTTGTCCCGGTTTTTTAACCCATGGTCCAGTCGTTCCATAACCTGTAACGGTACCATAGATCATTTTTGGATTGATGCCTTTTACTTTTTCATAATCAAGACCTATTTTTTCCATCACACCAGGACGGAAATTATGAGTCATGACATCCGCACGAGCAATCAATTTTTTAACACATTCCAAATCTTCCGGATTTTTTAAATCGGCAGCATAGGATTCTTTGTTTCTATTTACGGTATGAAAAACCAAACTACTACCATCTAAAAATAAATTTTTAAGTGCAATTTGTCTTCCTGCCTCCCCGTGAATGGGTCTTT
>NZ_JBAWDL010000068.1:0-3639 GCF_049590715.1 Flavobacterium sp. | reverse complement strand
CTATTTCGACTGAAATTGACCAATACAATGCTTTTGCCAAAAAATATTGTGAAGATAATGGGATTCTTTTTGTTAACATCACCGACATTACACAAAATGGACTTAACGACCCCAAATTAGTTGCTGGTGACGGACTGCATCCTTCGGAAAAAGCGTATGCTCTTTTTGTGGAACGGTTGTTACCAAAAGCTAATGCTGTTTTAGTGGAGAAATAGTTATTGATGTAAATCTTTAGGGGCTTCGACAAGCTCAGCCTGACAATGTATGGCTTTTTCAGAACGGTAAACAACGAACCAAACGAAAGGATTCGTGCGGTAGTGGGGGAATTATATGATGAAGAAACAATAACAAAATTAAGAAATCATGAATACATACAACCTTAACTCTATGAAAAAATATATTTTGTCTTCGATTCTAATTCTCATTACATTTTGCTTTTATAATTGCCACAGAGTAGAAAATAGGTGGTTAATGATTCAAAATGACTCCAAGTTATCTATTAGTTGTCTTATCACAAAAAGAGAATTTAATTTAATGAAGAAAGGAGATGATTTTTTAGCTGTTCGTTTAAAAGAAAATGAAAGTGGTAATTTGAATCCTGTAAAACCTAGGTGGGAAAAATTTATCGAAAAATGTGATAATAATAAATTGCATTTTTATATTGTTAGCGTTGATAGTATTAATAAATATGGTATAAATACAGTATTTAAACAGAATATGTATCTAAAAAAGGAGTATTTCACAATAGAAGATTTAGAAAAAATAAATTTTCAAATAAGATATAGTCCAGACGATATAGATTTTAATATTACTAAGTAGATAAACCTCTCTCGTGCTCGATTATTAAGTTCTCCCAATGGCACGGACTTGTCTACAAAGGGACTTCGTTAGCTCATTTGCCTATGCCACAACAGTAAGCAAACATTTTAAACAAAAGTTGTAGCCATAAAAAGCTACAACTTTTTTTGTTTAATTTTAAAATAAAAAGGTTTACATTCGTTTTGAAAAAGGTATTGTTTTACCAATCTTTGGCAAAGGTGAATACCTACGCGAACGATTGTGGTTACGAAATACAAGTACGCGCCATCGGGTTAATATTTCTCAATAATTATAGCCCTAAAAAAAGCCTCAAAATAGCGATTACATATTTTGAGGCTTTGTATTTTAGTTTGAATCGATTAACTCTCTGGAGCTAACTCTAATTCAAGACCTTCTAAATCCATTGTAATTGGAATTTGACAACCCAAACGGCTGTTAGATTTAACGTAAAAAGCTTCAGAAAGCATCGCTTCTTCATCATCACCCATTTCTGGCAAGGCTACGTCATTAATCACGTAACATTGGCAAGAAGCACACATGGCCATTCCGCCACAGGTTCCTTCTACAGGTAATTCGTAAGCTTTACACAATTCCATGATGTTCATGGCCATATCAGTTGGGGCTTGTAACTCGTGTACAACGCCTTCTCTGTCTTTGATTTTTATTAATACATCCATTTTTTAGGGTATAGTGGGTTTTGCGTGAGGGATGGGAGCTAGCTACCGAAGTAGCGCGGACAGCCCGACGATTTTAAGGAATAAGGCTTATGAGCGCAAACTACATTTAGCCTTGTTCCTTAAAATGGGCACGCCCAAATTATAATTATGCTATGTTGACAACGGTTTCGATTTGTGGTGCAAATTTCTTGATAGTGGTTTCGACACCAGCTTTCAAGGTCATTTGGTTAACACTACAGCTCGTACAAGCGCCTTCGAGACGTACTTTGACGTGTTTGTTATCCTCTATGGAGATAAGTGTGATGTCGCCACCATCAGAGTTCAAAAAAGGACGAATTTCTTCGAGTGCTAGCAATACGTTGCTGGTTAATTCTTCTGTTGTCATAATTTTATTTTTTTACTGCTGAACAACCTGCCATAGTTGTAATTTTGATGGCTTCGGAAGCAGGTAAGTTTTCGTTTCTGCTAATCGTTTCTTCGACTACTTTACGAGTAATATCTTCAAACACCGTTTCGATTACTGATCCCGTTTGCATTGCTGCAGGACGACCGTAATCACCAGCTTCACGAATTGATTGAACGATAGGTACCTCACCAAGGAAAGGCACTTGTAAATCTTCGGCTAGGTTTTTAGCTCCTTCTTGACCAAAGATATAATATTTATTGTTAGGCAATTCTTCGGGTGTGAAGTACGCCATGTTTTCGATAATTCCTAAAACAGGTACGTTAATAGCTTCTGACATAAACATCGAAACTCCTTTTTTGGCATCGGCCAAAGCTACGGCTTGTGGTGTACTCACGACAACCGCTCCCGTTACCGGCAAAGATTGCATGATAGAAAGGTGGATATCGCCGGTTCCTGGAGGTAAATCGATTAACATAAAGTCTAATTCTCCCCAGTCAGCATCAAAGATCATTTGGTTCAAAGCTTTGGAAGCCATTGGCCCTCTCCAGATTACAGCTTGACTAGGTGCTGTAAAAAATCCGATAGACAATATTTTAATATCATAACTTTCTACGGGTTTCATTTTTGATTTTCCATCAACAAGAATCGAAATTGGTTTTTCATTTTCTACATCAAACATGATAGGCATAGATGGCCCGTAAATGTCCGCATCTAGAACCCCTACTGAGAACCCCATTTTTGCCAATGATACTGCCAAGTTTGCTGTTACAGTAGATTTCCCTACGCCACCTTTTCCAGAGGCTACAGCGATGATGTTTTTGATTCCAGGAATTGATTTCCCTTTTATTTCAGCCTTTTCAGGAACTTGTACTTTACTATTGATTTTGATTTTAGCTTCAGGTGAAACTAATTCCAATATGGTCTTCTTGATGTCTTCTTCTGCACGTTTCTTGATGTGCATGGCTGGTGTTGTTAAAACCAACTCTACTACTACTTCGTCTCCAAAAGTAAGCACGTTAGCAATAGCACCACTCTCCACCATATTCTTTCCTTCTCCAGCTATAGTAATGGTTTCTAAAGCTTTTAGAATTTCTTTTCTATCTAATTTCATTCTGTATCCTTTTCTATTGGTAATTTCAGTTAAAATACTATATTTATTTAAACTGATTTCGGATTGCAAAGATAAGCGATTAAGTTCTTATTTTAAAGGATTTAAATTGGATTTATTGATAGCTAATTTAAACACAAAGTACACTAAGATTTCACTAAGAACACTAAGGGATTATTTCCTTTACCGCAAACCTCTCTGCAGATAGACAGAAACACTAAAACTCAAAGAAACTATGTTTTTCGACTCGAAAACCGCTACAAAGTCGAACCTCTTGAAAAATCAAAAGAGTAACTTCCAAATTAAAAAAATCTTCGTGAGCCTTGTGAACCCTTAGACTCTTTGTCTTTAAACATTTACCCCATAAAAACAGGAGGTTCCCAAAAATGCTTTTCCATATCAATAATTTGATTATTGATTATTTTGATTCCTTCACTCTCTAGTAGTTGTTGCATGAGGTTGGTACCTTCAAAATGATGTTTTCCAGTGAGTAGTCCTTTTCGGTTTACGACGCGATGTGATGGAATATCTTCTCGACTATGAGAAGCATTCATTGCCTAACCTACCATTCTAGCTGAACGAGCCGCACCCAAAGCTTTAGCAATAGCGCCATAAGAAGTTACTTTACC
>NZ_JBAWDL010000067.1:0-57671 GCF_049590715.1 Flavobacterium sp. | reverse complement strand
ATTTTGCTACACATTTAAAAGAAGCATAGGCTATTCGAAAAATACTTTTCGGATAGCCTATGCTTCTTTTGTGATTATTTGAGAAAGCGTATTTAATGCCTACTTACGTTCGATAAATTATTAGGGAAATATAAATTGGATAATTGATCAAATTCATCACCGCGCATGAATAGTGAAATATCGATATCAGCAAAATCAGTTTTTCCGGCTGCGGCCAAAAGTTCATTTGCAGCATATAAAGTGTTTTTATGAAAATGAAACACTCTCTCTGATTTGTCTGTAACGACTAAACCTTTCATTAGCATTTTATCTTGGGTAGCAACACCAGTAGGACATTGGTTATTATGACAACGAAGTGCTTGTATGCAACCTAATGAAAACATAAAACCACGAGCACAATTACACATATCAGCACCAAGAGCTATGGCATGTAAAATAGAATAACCAGAGATGATTTTTCCGCTTCCTATAATGCGTATTTTATCTCTAATACTATAATCAATAAGCGTTTTGTTGACAAAAATTAAGGCAGGTTCAAATGGCATTCCTACACCATCTGAAAACTCTAGTGGTGCTGCACCAGTTCCACCCTCTGCACCATCAACGGTAATAAAATCAGGGTAACAATCAGCAGCAATCATTTCGTGACAAATATCTTCAAACTCAGTGGTGTTTCCAATACAAAGCTTAAATCCAATAGGTTTTCCATTTGATAACTCACGGAGTTGCGCTATAAATTGAATTAATCCTTTAGCATCAGAGAACGCATTGTGAGAAGGAGGAGATAAGATCAAAGTATGAGGTATAACTCCTCTTATTCTTGCTATTTGCTCTGTATTTTTAACAGCTGGTAAAACACCTCCATGACCAGGTTTTGCTCCCTGTGAAAGTTTGATCTCAATCATTTTTACAGTAGGGAAGTTGGCTTTTTCTTTGAATTTAACGGCATCAAAAGTTCCTTCGGGTGTTCTACAACCAAAATATCCTGTTCCTATTTGCCAAGTCACATCGCCACCTTGAAGATGAAATTCAGTCAGACCGCCTTCGCCTGTATTGTGATAAAATTGTCCTTTTTGAGCACCTTTATTGAGTGCTATAATAGCGTTTTCGCTCAAAGAACCAAAACTCATAGCTGAAATATTAAGCAAAGACGCATGATACGGCTGTTTACAATCTTTACCACCTATCCACACACGAGGCAAATCCTCATTGACTTTGGATGGGAAAATGGAATGCTTGATACCTTCGTAATCTGAGGTATTAATGTTTAATTGTGTCCCAAAAGGGGTATTAGCATCAATGTTTTTGGCTCTTTGGTATACTAAAGCACGTTGGTTTCTTGAAAAAGGCTTCCCGTCAGTAGCTCTTTCGATAAAATACTGTTGAATTTCAGGGGAAATCATTTCAAATAAATACCTAAAATACCCCAGTACAGGAAAGTTTCTTAATATGGCATGTTTTTTTTGTAATGTATTGTAATAGCCTACAAGAAGAACTATTGGTAGTAAAACAAGGAGCAAAAAACCTAGTTTTAAATAATAATAAACTAGTGCAGTTAAAATTAAAAGTATAAAGCCATACGTGAAAAATTGCTTTCTCATGATGTAAATAATTATTTAAAATGTGTTTATAATTGAATAACTTCAATAAAAGGGACAAGAAAATTAATTTAATCGCAACCTGACATAGACATGTTTAATTCCTTTTTTATCAGAATCTCTTTCGTCGATTTCTAAAATTTCAGTCAGTGATTTGAGCATCGGAGTCAGTTTTGAAAAGCCATAATTTCTAGGATCAAATTCGGGCTTTTTCTTAACAATTAAGTTTCCTACATCACCCAGAAAAGCCCAGCCACTGTCATCAGCAATATCTTCAATAGTATCTTCAATAAGGTCTATCGTTTGTAAATCAACAGTGTTTAATGTTTTAACAACGGGTTTTTTGGTTCCAGCAGGAGTAGGAACAGCGGGTTTCTTCGTTTTTTTCTTAATAGCGCCGTCCAAAACTTCGATATAAATAAAACGATCACAGGCTACAATAAAAGAGTTTGGGGTTTTCTTTTCTCCTATGCCTATGACTTTCATTCCTGATTCTCGCAAACGAATCGCTAGACGCGTAAAATCACTATCACTAGATACGATACAAAAACCATCCACTTTGTCCGAGTATAGTAAATCCATCGCATCAATAATCATAGCCGAATCTGATGAGTTTTTCCCCACCGTATAACTGTATTGTTGGATAGGAGTGATGGCGTGTTCTAGTAAAACACTTTTCCAACCATTAGCGTTGGGTTTTGTCCAATCGGCGTAAATACGTTTGGTAGTTGGAGTGCCAAATTTAGTAATTTCTTCCATCATGCCTTTTACATTGCTATAAGGGACATTATCAGCATCAATAAGTACGGCAAGCTTAAGTTCTTTGGAATTTTGCGACATAATATTTTTTTGAGTGTGTTAAAGATAGTCAATCTTTAGTGTAAAAAAATTCTAAGACCGTTTTTAAACTTTTGTTAACATAGGTCTAGGAGCATTACGGTCTATATTTTAATCCTGATCCCTCCAGCTGTCCACTTTATCTCTACCTCCGAACCCCGGAGCTAGAGGATGCCGTTTCCATCTGGGCTAGGCAACTACGTATGTGCTTCTAATACCTTTTCGAAAAGAATCGAAGTTGCTTGGATGTAAAATAGTAAATTTTAAAATAACAGTATGTAGTTTAGGTTTTGTGACTTAGCTGTGAATTAAATTTATAAATCCATTTACAAAACTGGTTAATTGTTTTTGAGTTTCAGGGTTCGTAATAGTGCCTTGAGTGTCAAATTTTCCTTTTATTCCTGAAATGAGCAACGTGGTTTCGTCTGTAAATTTTGCCATTGCAGTTTTCATGATGAGTTGTAATTCTTCGTGACCTTTTTGTCCGCTGGCAGATGCTGTTATAAGTCCTGTGGGTTTATCTGTAAATAATGTTGTGGCAATACACCATTCAATAGCGTTTTTCAGTCCGCTGGGAATACTGAAAATATATTCGGGTGTAGATATGAGTATTCCATCGGCTTTTTGAATGGCATTTCGAAACGCTAGAATTCCTGCTGGAGGATGCTGTTCTGAAAGTTCAGGGTCAAAATGAGGAAGCGATTTTAAATCGTTGTAAATAGTGACGTCAAATTGTTCTTTAGTTAGATTTTCAATATATTCAACTAATTTTAGGTTAGTTGAATTAGAACTGGCACTTCCAATTATTGCTAAAATGTTTTTCTTCTCCATTTATTAATTTAATAAGCAAACACATCAAATTTAGCGTTGTTAAAACCAAAACTACTCACTTTGTGCATTCCCATTTTTTCATGAGCTCGTAAAGAAGGTTCGTTGTCACTTCGAATAAACAAAACTCCTTCACGATTAGGTTCATTGTGTATCAGTTCCTTGAACATTAGTTGTGCTAATCCTTTTCCTCTTTGGTCTTTGCTTACGCAAATAGGACCATAAATATAGGAATCTGCTGTACCAGTATAGGATTCAAACATGGCGTTTACAATGGGAACCGTAAGTTTATGATGCGCAGCTTTAGATGTTGTTAGTAAAAAACCAACAACTTGATCATTCATAAGAGCTACAATCTGTGGCATATCGTGCATCATTTCTTGTATTTGATTCTTATTTAGCTCTCCTGAAAGTGTCCCTCCTTGTGATACTTGGTTGTCAGATTGTAACTTTATAATACCTTCTAAATTGGCTTGCTGTGCTATTTTAATTTCAATAGTGTCTTTCATGAAAGTTTTTCTTTTTAGCGATATTGATAAAATATCTTTTACATATTAATGAATCTTTTTTTTGTGTTATCTAAAGCGAACTTTTAACAAACATTGGTTTATTTATTGTTTAAAGGTAAATAAATTTCAATTATTGAATTAGGATGATTCCATTGAAATCGATAATCGTATTTTTCAAAATGGACAAATCCTATTTTTTTATGGTCTTGAATTTCAAATTTCATTTTAGGTAAAATGACTTTGTATATTTCGAATATTGTTTGTTTTATATTTTCCATTTTGCCTTTATGAATAAATAATTGATAGTTGCCTTTTGGAATTTTTACAGTCGTAAAATGTTGTGGAAATATTTGATTGAGCTTAGGAATTGCAGCCAAGTAGAAGTATTGATCGTTTGTTTGGAATGTTATTCCGTATTTCTCCCAATTTATATTATTTTGATTTAGGTTATTTTTTTTTAGTTCATTGTTAAACGTTTTCCAAAGATTTTGAATGAGTTCATAATTTTGAGTTTGAGATTTTGACAATTCCGTTTGTAGTCCACAAAGCGGTATGTCTTGTTCTAGTATTTTCATTCTTAGGTATTGTAGTGAGGAGTACTGGTTATTGATGTGACAAGCTTTGAGTTTTATAATGATACCAAATGTATTTATTTTTTCTTACAAATCAATAGGAAGTTTTATCCTAAATATTTGTGAATCGTCTATAGGAAACAAAACGGGAAAAATAGCCCAGATGGTAGCGGCATCCTCTTGTGGTAGCGATAGCGGACACAAGAGATATAGCGAACAGCTGGTTGTAAGTGAATTGAAAACACTATCGTAAATAGCTCCTAAAAAAATAACTTTACATTAATAACGCTAATAAAATTTAAATAATTATTTTTGCAAACTGTTAAAATTAATGTTATTACATCACGATAGTATGGTAAAAGATTTATTTGAAAGAATTCAGAACAATAAAGGACCGTTAGGGAAATGGGCTTCGCAAGCAGAGGGATATTTTGTATTTCCAAAATTAGAAGGAGAGTTAGGACCAAGAATGAAGTTTCAAGGTAAAGATATTTTGAACTGGAGTTTAAATGATTATTTAGGATTAGCAAATCATCCAGAGGTACGTCAAGCGGATACTGATGCTGCAATTCAGTTTGGAGCTGCTTACCCAATGGGAGCACGTATGATGAGTGGTCATACGACTTATCACGAACAATTAGAAAATGAATTGGCTACATTCGTAATGAAAGAGTCGGCTTATTTATTGAATTTTGGGTACCAAGGAATGGTGTCTATCATTGATGCTTTGGTTACTAAAAATGATATTATTGTGTATGATGTAGATTCACACGCATGTATCATCGATGGTGTTCGTTTGCACATGGGAAAACGTTTTACGTACAAACACAACGATCTTGAAAGTATGGAGAAAAACCTGCAACGTGCTACTAAAATGGCCGAAGAAACAGGTGGCGGAATTTTGTTCATCACAGAAGGTGTTTTTGGTATGCGTGGGCAACAAGGAAAGTTGAAAGAGATTGTTGCGATGAAGCAAAAATACAATTTCCGATTATTAGTGGATGATGCTCACGGTTTTGGTACTCTTGGAAAAACAGGCGCTGGAGCAGGTGAGGAGCAAGGAGTACAAGGGGATATTGATGTGTATTTCTCTACTTTTGCTAAATCGATGGCTAATATTGGTGCATTTGTAGCTGCAGATAAAGATGTGATTGATTATTTGAAATACAACTTACGTTCGCAAATGTTTGCTAAAGCATTACCGATGATTCAAACAATTGGTTCATTGAAACGTTTGGATTTATTGCGTAAATCACCAGAATTAAAAGATAAATTGTGGGTAAATGTAAATGCATTACAAAGCGGTTTAAGAAATAAAGGATTCAATATTGGTGATACAAACACTTGTATTACTCCAGTATATCTTGAAGGAAGTATTCCTGAAGCAATGGTGATGGTAAACGATTTGAGAGAGAACTACGGTGTTTTCTTGTCTATTGTTGTGTATCCAGTGATTCCAAAAGGGATTATCTTGTTGCGTATGATTCCAACTTCATCACATACACTTTCCGATATTGATGAAACTTTGGTAGCTTTTGAAGCGATTAGAGAAAAATTAGTAAATGGAACCTACAAAACAATTGCAGAACAAACCACCGTAGATGTTTCTTAAGAGAGAAAGATATATAGAGATAGAGCTCTGAAAAACAAAAAACCATTCGTGAAAGCGAATGGTTTTTTTATTTTTAAACTTAGTATCTTTCCTTATAATTCTTTTCGAAATGTTTTTCTGCGACAGGTAATTTTTGGGTCAAAGTTCTTCCATAACAGTTGAATGGCGATATTGTCCGCTAATTCAGGAGTACGGATGCAGGTTTCTATATTTTTTTCGGTGAAAGTAGTATGCATTTCTTTAAAAAGTATGGCATGGACACCTTTGTTTTGGTATTCAGGATGTACGCCAATCAAATAAAATGTAACTTCTTTACTGTTTTTTCGAGCGTTTAACAAATGCCAGAAACCAAAAGGGAATAGTTTTCCTTTGGCTTTTTGTAAAGCTCTAGAAAAGCTAGGCATCACAATAGCAAAAGCGATAATGTTATGGTCTTTATCTTCTACAAACTTGATGTATTCAGGATTGATGAAGCTGATGTATTTTTTTTTGAAATACTCTTTTTGGATATCGGATATAGCAACAAATGAAGACAAATTAGCATATGAAGTATTAAAAAGATCAAACATTTTGTCGACATAAGGCATAAC
This sequence comes from Flavobacterium sp., assembly GCF_049590715.1. Taxonomy (GTDB): domain Bacteria; phylum Bacteroidota; class Bacteroidia; order Flavobacteriales; family Flavobacteriaceae; genus Flavobacterium. The sequence continues at coordinate 51,125 of NZ_JBAWDL010000067.1, read as the reverse complement.
GTCTTTGGTCTTTTTGAAGTTGAGTGGTTTAAGCTGGTAGCGTCTTTTGATTAACTCTTGTGCTTTGTCAAAATATTCAAGCTTTACATTCTTAAAAGGGAATTTACTTTCAATGTATTCTTTTTCAGTTGTATAACCCAATTTTTCAAAATGGGATACGTAATAAGGGTGGTTGTACCAAGTGACCATTGTACCTAGTTCATCATATCCTTCTGTAAGGACACCTACTTTGTCTAAATTGGAAAACCCCATAGGACCTTCAATATATTCTAATCCATTCTTTTGACCTAGTTCATATACTTTTTCTAGTAATGCTTTGGTTACTTCGATGTCATCTATTACGTCAAACCAACCAAAACGCACTTTCTTTTTTTGTTGGTTATTAACTTCTTCCCAATTGATGATAGCTGCAATCCGACCTATTATTTTACCTTCACGAGAAGCGGTGTAAAAATAAGCTTCGGCACTATCAAAAGCAGGGTTTTTGGTTTTATCGAAAGTTTCTAGTTCGTCGGCAATAATAGGCGGAACCCAGTATTCATTGTCTTTGTATAGATCGAAAGGGAATTTTATATAATCAGTAAGTTCTTTTTTAGTTTTAGCTTCTGTAATTGTAATCATTCGTTGATGTGCGTATTTTTTGTTTTGAACTTGTAATTAATGAAGAATTATTGGCAACCTGTGTTTAGAAAAAAACTTATTGTTGTGTGTGATATTTTTAAAAAAAAATAAAAGAATCGTTCTGATTTATCGACTTTTAAAACTATTTGCCAATCAACAAAAGTTAATTACTTAAAAACGAATCATTTTTTTTAGCCTTCTCTTCTGTCTTCTCTTTTTTGGATTTTTTTCCTTTTTTGGTTTCTTTTTTAGAATCGTTATTGTCTAAATTGATTATAACATCTTTGTAATTGGCATCATACCTCCAAGAAAAACCAATACCTCCATAAAGGATAGAAGGAGTTGTCTTGAAATTGGTACTAATAGAAGCATCAACTTGCATGCTCTTATTAATCAAATATGCGGTTCCACCACGTATAATCGCATCACTGTAAAAGTTGCTTTTATATCCTTGGTTTTCAATAAAACCAGACCATTTATCGTTGAAACCTCTTGTCAGGGTTAGGACATAACCATAACTAGGATATTCAGTCAAAATGTAATCAGCTATGATGTTCGTTACAAAAACCCATCGGCCATCACCAAGGTGGTTTTGTGTTATCAACATGACTTTTGGTGAAACACTACCATCTTGTGAAAAATGATAAGGATTACTGCGGAATGTAATGTTGGCTCCCCCAAAAACAGATACTGCAGGAATTAATTGATGCCAGTCGAAACGACGATTGGCTTTCCAACTAAAGATATTGATTTTTTTTTCGTAATTTTTAAAAGGATCATAAAGCAAAAACTTAGCTCCTAATACAGTTTGTTTTAAGGCTGATTTATTAGACGAAACAGTTCTGGTAACAATATTTTCATATTGGTATTGTAAATTCGCTATAAACTCTAATCTTTCATCAAAATAGCCATAGCGGATATCCATATCAACTCCTAATCCCTTTGCATCATACCCTAATAAGTCATGGCTTTCTTCAATGCCATAAATCCCAGATTCAATCTGGAAAACGGATTTTCCTACAGCAAAAGCGGACATTGATTTCCCTGGTCTATTGGAGTTTATTTCATCAGTATGTTGTCCATATTGAACAAATGGAGCCAGTGCAAAAGCAAGGAATAGTGCTGTTTTGAAAGGGTTCATGCTATCGTATTTTAAGATTTAGTTGAATTGTATATTTCAAATGTACTATAATTTATTATTTATTTAAGAATCATAGTTTAATTTAGAACGTAGGATTTGTTAAATTTGTATAAAATAAAATTGATTATGCAAACAGCTTCTTTTATAGGTTTTATAAAAACGTTATTTTATATAATGGCATTCTACTATATTTTTAAATTTTTGGCACGATTATTTTTGCCTTTAATAGTAAAGAAAGTAGTAGAAAAGGCAGGTACTAATTTTCAACAGCAACAATACAAAAATCAAGATACTTCATGGAATAAAACCCGTTCTGGTGAGGAGATATTTTACAATCCTACCGAGTCTAAAAATCCAAAAGAAACTAAAAAAGTGGGAGATTATGTTGATTATGAAGAAATAGATTAAATTTGCTGTAAATTTTTCTTTTTAACCCACAATAAAACGCTCAAAAATTGAAAATTATACATAAGTTCTATCCGCATGCTCTTGCCATTATTGGTTTTGTTTTAGTATCTCTTATTTATTTTTATCCTGTATTACAAGGAAAACAAATCTTTCAATCGGACATAGCCCAATATACGGGTATGGCTAAGGAACAAAACGATTTTAGAGCTTCGGATCATAATGAACCTTATTGGACTGATGCAGCTTTTGGTGGTATGCCTACCTATCAATTAGGTGCAAAGTACCCGCATGATTATGTAGGTGCGCTTGATGATTTGATTCGGTTTTTACCTCGTCCTGCTGATTATTTATTTCTTTATTTTCTAGGATTTTACGGGTTGTTATTAGTGCTTAAAATTGATCCTCTCAAGGCTTTCTTTGGCGCCATTGCCTTCGGATTCTCTACATATTTAATTATTATTCTAGGTGTTGGACACAATGCAAAAGCGCATGCCATTGGGTATATGCCTATGGTGATTGCTGGTTTTATATTAGTATATCAAAAAAGATTTATACTTGGAGGTCTCGTGACTTTATTTGCAACGGCTTTAGAAATCAATGCGAATCATTTTCAAATGACTTATTATTTGTTGATTTTTTTATTGTTGCTATCTAGTTACTTTATTTATCAAACAATAAAAAAGAAAGAAACAAAAGAATTATTTCAGTCGGTAGGAGTCCTTGCCATTGCTGGTATATTAGCTATTGGTGCAAATGCAACTAACTTGTTAGCAACAGCTGAATATGCTGATTTTAGCACTAGAGGAAAAAGTGAATTGACCTATAATCCAGATGGTTCTACTAATACCAATTCGAGTGCTCTTTCAAGAGAGTATATTACCGAGTATAGTTATGGAATTGCAGAAAGTTTTAATTTAATTGCTCCAAGATTGTTTGGAGGTTCAAATAATGAAAATGTAGGTACAAATAGTCAAATGTACCAATTTATGATGGCACAAGGTGTGCCAGCAGATCAAGCCACTGATTTTGTTAGAGGAATGCCAACATATTGGGGAGATCAGCCTATTGTTGCTGCTCCAGCGTATATCGGAGTCGTAGTTTTCTTTTTGGCTATGTTAGCGTTGTTTATTGATCAACGCAAAATAAAGTATGTTTTTCTTTCAGGAGCAGCTGTAGCTTTGTTGCTTTCATGGGGTAAAAACTTTCCTCTTTTAACTGATTTTTTTATTGATTATGTACCAATGTACAATAAGTTTAGAGCCGTTTCTTCAATCCAAGTGATTTTAGAATTGTGCTTTCCAGTATTAGCTATAATGGGACTGCAGTCATTTTTTACAGTTACCAAAGAACAACAACAAAAAGGATTAATACAAACCTCCGTTTTAGGGTTTGGAATTATTGTTATTTTGTTTTTAAGCAAAGGAATGTTTAGTTTTTCAGGAGGTAGTGATAGTTATTTTTTACAATCTTATGGTCTTGAATTTGTAGAGGCGCTAAAAACAGATAGAAAAAGCTTATACAGTGCTGACTTGTTGCGTTCTGGTTTTTTTATGCTATTGATTACAGGAATTTTATGGTTGTTTATAAAGAATAAAATAGCTCAAAATACGGCCATTATAATTGTTGCTTTACTAATGGTTTCAGACTTGTTTTTTGTAGCCAAAAAATATGTCTCTGCTAAGGATTTTGTAAGCGGAAGAGAAATAGCAGTGCCTTTTCAAGAAACAGAATCAGATGCTCAAATACGCAAAGATAGTTCACATTACAGAGTTTTTGAAGTCAATGGAAATTTCTCCAGCGCAAGAGCTTCTTATTTTCATAAGTCAATTGGTGGCTATCATGCGGCAAAACCAAGAAGAATTCAACAATTATTTGATTACCAAATTTCCAAAAACAATATGGAAGTTTTAAATATGTTGAATGTGAAATACATTATTCAAACAGATAAAGAAGGAAAAGAATTCCCAACCATTAATCCAAACGTCAACGGAAATGCTTGGTTTGTTCACGATGTTAAATTAGTGAATAAGGCAAATGACGAAATGAAATCCTTGGATAAATTAAATACTAAAGTAGCGGCTGTTTTTAACATTCAAAAATACCGTTCTAAGTTTAAAAATGTACGTTTAAAAAGGAATTTAGATACCTCTGGAACGATTCAGTTACAAGTATATAAACCTAATTATTTAAAATATACTGCCGAGACTAAAAAAGAAGGTTTGGCTGTTTTCTCTGAGATTTATTATGAAAAAGGTTGGAACGCATACATTGATGGTGAATTAAGTTCACATTTTCCTGTAGATTATGTTCTTAGAGCAATGATGGTTCCTCCTGGAAAACATACAATCGAATTTAAATTTGAACCAGATGTTGTAAAAACGGGAAGTATAATTACGTTGATTAGTTCAGGAATTATTTTCTTGTTATTGCTTGGTGGGGTTTATTATGAAAGAAAAAAGATTGTCAATTTAAAAGGTGAAAAATAAGATTTTTTAAAATTTGTATATTTGAATATGGATATTCAAGAACCAAATAAGAAAAAAATGTCAACTGAAGTAAAAAGGAATAAAATACCTGAATTGCAAAAACAATACGTAGAACGTTTAGAACGATTTATGGCATTGGTTGAACTTTCGTATGCTTTAAAAACGGCTCCAAGAATTACTCATAAAAAATAATGCTGCACGAAATTTTAAATATCTGGAAAGAGTTCAATACGCATCATTTACGCTATTTGACCATAGGTGGTTTAGCGGTTAATATATACGGCTATACAAGAAATACTGGCGATATTGATATTTTGATTGAAGATACATTGGAGAACAGAAAGAATCTTCGCAAAGCTTTTGCCGCAATTGGGATAGGAGATTTTACATCAATTGAAACAATGCAGTTTGTACCTGGATTTACTGATTTTACTATTTCTTATGGATTACGTTTGGATGTAATGACGTCAATTAAGGGACTAGAGAATGAAATTTTTGAAGACTTAATAAACAAGGCCACAATAGTAAATTTAAAAGAAGTTCCTGTTTACTTTTTAGACTATGATAGTCTGATTAAAGCAAAAAAAGCAACCAACAGACCTAAAGATATTTTAGATATTGAAGAGTTAGGTAAATTAAATAACGAAGGGTAGTAATCAACTTTTTACTGCTTATAACTTCAAAACATAAACTTGGAACCAAAAAAACTCTTAATCATTACTTACTATTGGCCACCTGCAGGAGGTCCAGGCGTGCAACGTTGGCTGAAATTTGTAAAATACTTACCAGACTTTGGGATAGAACCCATTGTCTATATTCCTGAGAATCCTACGTATCCTATTATAGACGAAAATCTCGTTCGTGATGTGTCGGATGAAGCAATTGTGATTAAAAGACCAATTTTTGAACCCTATCAGTTGGCTTCTTTTTTTTCTAAAAATAAAACAAATAAAATAAGTTCAGGTATCATTCCTAACAAGAAGAAACAAGGTTTTTTAGATAAAGTCTTTCTTTGGGTTAGAGGGAATCTTTTTATTCCTGATGCCCGTGTTTTTTGGGTAAAACCATCGGTAACTTTTTTAGAGAAATATATTGTTGAAAATAATATTGATACGATTGTTACTTCTGGACCGCCGCACAGTTTGCATTTAATTGGATTAGAATTAAAACAAAAATTAGATTTAAAATGGTTTGCTGATTTTCGGGATCCTTGGACTACTATTGGTTATCATAAATCCTTGCGTCTTTCCACTTTTGCAGCTAAGAAACACAAACGATTAGAACACCAAGTTTTAAATACTGCTGATACCATTATTGTAACCAGCAAAACAACTAAAACCGAGTTTGAAGCGATAACTTCAAAGCCAATTGCTGTAATTACAAATGGGTATGATGTAGAACCTGTTACAAATCAAGAATTAGATACTAAATTTACATTGGCACATATTGGTTCTTTTTTATCTGAAAGAAACCCAAAGATTTTATGGGAATCTTTAGTAGAATTGATTGATGAGGTTTCTGATTTCAAGAACCAACTCGAAATCAAATTAATAGGAGCAGTTAGTCAAGAAGTTCTGGAAACCATCGGTCAATTTGGTTTAAATATGTATCTGAATAATTTAGGGTATGTTTCTCATGAACAGGCTATTGTGCATCAAAAAAAATCTCAAGTTTTATTGCTTATCGAAATAAACTCTCAAGATACCAAGAGCATTATTCCTGGGAAATTATTCGAATACATGGTCTCTAATCGTCCTATTATTGCCATTGGACCACAAGATTCGGATTTTGCCGAAATCATCACAGGTACGAATACAGGACAATTTTTTAACTATACCGAAAAAGAACGTTTAAAAAGAGTAATTTTGGACTTTTATAATCAGTTTTTGGAAGGAAAACTACAATCGCATGGAATAGGTTTGCAAAAGTATTCCAGAAAGAATTTGACTAAAGAATTAGTGAATTTAATTACTTAGAAAAAAGTTATGGGTTAAGGGTTATGTGTTGAGTGAGGTCTGACCTCTAACTCCAAAATACAAAGTTCCAACTATCAACTTTCAACTTCTAACATATAACCCTTAACTTTTAAGCAACGAAATGGGAATCGTTTTAAATCAGTCATTAAAAAACACTATCATAACCTATTTAGGATTTGGGATAGGAGCCATAAATACACTTTATTTTGCACCAGTTTTCTTAGGAGCAACATATTATGCATTGACAAATTATATTTTATCAGCGGCTAATGTTATAATGCCTTTGTTCGCCATTGGGATGCAAAATACCTTAGTCAAATATTATTCGCAATACAAAACGGAAGGAGAACGCGAACGCTTCTTATCTTTTACGGTACTTTTCCCCTTATTACTTTGTATTCCAATTGGATTAATAGGATTATTCTATTACGATGATATTGTTTTTTTTGTTACCAAAAAGAATCCCGTAGTCAAAGAATTCATATGGTTAATTCCTTTTACAGGACTGTGTATGGCATATTTTGAGATTTTTTATGCTTGGGCAAGAGTACACATGCACTCGGTTTTTGGGAATTTTATTAAAGAAGTTGGTTTGCGTGTTTTTTCGTTACTAACCTTGATGGGAGTGTATTTTAAATGGATATCCGTAATTGATTTTATTTATATAACTGCGGGGATTTATCTATTAGCTTTTGTGGTGACTATGTTGTATGCTTTTCGTATCAAAAAGCCCAATTTTCAGTTTACCATTCCTGAAAATATTAAAGAAATTCTGGAATATACCTTCTATATTATTTTATCAGGAAGTGTTGCTAATTTACTTTTGGATGGCGACAAAATCATGTTAAATCAATACATGCTTATCGATAACATTGCCTATTATTCTGTGGCTACATACATTGCTTTAGTCATTTCTGTTCCCAGTCGTGCCATGCACCAAATTGTCTATCCAATCACGGCCAAATTAATGCACGAAAACAAACACGATGAGTTGAATGCTTTGTATAAAAAATCCTCTATCAATTTACAAGTCGTTGGTGGTTTTGTAATGCTGTGTATTTTTGTGAATATCAATCAGATGTACGAAATAATGCCTGACAGTGATTATAAAAAGGGAATTATAGTCGTTTTCATGATTGGCTTATCTAAGTATTTTGACTTGATTTTAGGAAATAATAACGCTATCATTTTTAATTCAAAATATTACCGAATGGTTTTGTTCTTAGGGCTTTTTCTGGTCTTTCTGACCATTGCGCTTAATATGTGGTTTATTCCTTTATATGGGATTTTAGGTGCGGCATTTGCTACTTTATTATCAATTACCTTATACAGTTTAGCTAAGTTGCTTTTCGTAGTCAAACGCATGGATTTGTATCCGTTTACTAAACAAACCATATCGTCAATGGTACTAACAGCAGCACTTTTTCTAGTCTTTTACTTCTGGGAATTCCCAGTATATCCATTAATCGGAATTGGCTTAAAATCAATTTTGGTTACCATCATGTACGTGTATTTAAACTACAAATTCAAAATTTCCAAAGAAATTAATGGAGTGATAGATACCCTTTTGAAAAAAATAAAAATTGGTTAATTTATTAGGAACTGTACGTTTCTATATTTAATAACGAAAGTTCCCGCTATCCACAGTATCTTTTATATTTTGTTCGTACCTCACTGCAAGATAAAAGGATACTTTGTTCCTATCGGGGTTAAGGTTAACGAATGTTCTTTCAATTTCGTTTTAACACAAAGCCAACATCAGAATTCATAAATTTTAATCCGTTTCATGGGGGATTCTATTTCTAATGCAATAAATTTGCAAAAAAATACTCCAGAATGAACATTTACAATGATATAAAAGTAATTATCACCGACTTAGACGGAACCTTGTTAAATCCTTTACATGCCATTTCTAAATACACGCAATCAGTATTTCAGGAGCTTCACAAGCAAAATTATTTGATCATTGTTGCTACAGGAAGGCATCATCTGGATGCCATGCCATTACTCGAACCGTTGGGTTTTCCTGTTTATTTAATCACTTCAAATGGCGCCCGAATTCATTCACCCACAAAAGAACTATTATTTGCTTTTGATATAAAAAGTGAGACTATTCAATCGGTTTTGTCATTAGGAATTCCTTCTGATTTTACCACCGTTTTGTACAGGGAAAATGTTTGGTATACAAATAAACACAACGAAAAACTCAACGAGTTTCAACCCGAAATGAAATATTTGCCTCAAATTGTCAACTATAATGAGGAGAAAGATTTGAGTACTATAAAAATGTTTTTCACTCATGAAAAACATTCTAAATTGGTCGAATTACGTGATGCTATTCTAGAAAAACATGCTGATCTTCTCTCTCATGCTTTCAGTTTGCCTTTATGTTTAGAATTCATGGATCTATCTGTTGATAAAAGTGTGGCCATTGCCAAAGTTTTAGAAATAGAAAATTACCGTTTTGATCAAGCCATCTCTTTTGGTGACGGGTATAATGACGAACGTATGCTAACATCTACAGCTATAGGTTTGATAATGGGCAACGCTCCTGATAGTTTGAAAACTAAGCTTTCACAATTAGAGGTTATTTTGACAAACGGAGAAGATGGTGTTGCGCAGTATTTGTCTGAAAATATTTTGAATCAATAAGTTGTATTTTGAAACTGACAACGATTTTGTTTTAAAACATATAAGAAATTTAAGAGCACATAAGACATTGAAGAGCATATAAGGTTTGACCACAAAGGATACCTCAAAAAAAATTGTGTAAATTATTCAAATTTCTACAATCTTTGTTCTAAAAAAATAAGTGATTTAGATTTGAACTATGGATGTTATTTCATATAATTCGAGATCATATTTTTTAATTCATTAGACTTGGGTTTCTTTCTAAAATAATCTTAAATTTGCGCTTCATAAGAACAACACAACATTTTACAAATGAGCAATACAATAACAACTACCAATTTTAATTTTCCAAATCAAAAATCGGTTTATAGAGGTAAAGTTAGAGAAGTGTATAATATCAATGATGATTTATTGGTGATGATTGCTACTGATAGACTATCCGCTTTTGATGTGGTTTTGCCAGAAGGGATTCCGTATAAAGGACAAATTTTGAACCAAATCGCTACAAAATTCATGGAATTGACTGCTGATATTGTTCCTAACTGGTTGATTGCTACTCCTGACCCTAGTGTTGCAGTTGGTCATTTGTGTTCGCCTTTCAAAGTTGAAATGGTGATTCGTGGCTATCTTTCAGGTCATGCTTCCCGTGAGTATGCTTCAGGTAAAAGAGAAATTTGTGGTGTTGCTATGCCCGAAGGATTAAAAGAAAACGATAAATTTCCAGAGCCTATCATTACGCCAACAACAAAGGCAGATAATGGAGAACACGATGCGGATATTTCAAGAGAAGCGATTCTTTCAAATGCATTAGTAACGGAAGAGGATTATATCGTTCTTGAAAAATATACTAGAGCTTTGTTTCAAAGAGGAACAGAGATTGCTGCTAGTCGTGGATTGATTTTGGTAGATACTAAATACGAATTCGGAAAAACAAAAGACGGTGTTATCGTTTTGATTGACGAAATTCATACTCCAGATTCTTCTCGTTATTTCTATGCTGAAGGGTACCAAGAAAGACAAGACAAAGGGGAGGAGCAAAAACAATTGTCTAAAGAGTTTGTACGTCGTTGGTTAATCGAAAACGGTTTCCAAGGTAAAGAAGGGCAACAAATTCCTGAAATGACACCCGCTTATATCGAAACTGTTTCTGATAGATATATCGAATTATACGAAAACATTTTAGGAGAGAAATTCGTAAAAGCTGATATTACAAACATCAATGAAAGAATTGAGAAAAACGTTTTAGAGTATTTAGCTTCAAAATAATTTACAATCCTTTTTTATATACACAAAGCCACAATCTCGATTTTGAGTTGTGGCTTTTTTATTTTGACCCAATTCTCTTATTTATAATTTGTCCAATGCTTTATCTTGCATTTTAGAAAGGAATACTAATGCCATAATGGCTCCAATTGTTGCAAACAACATATCAGATTGCGTATCCCAAATGTCTCCTTGTGTTCCTAAGAAAGCATCACCACCTTCGCCTGTTGCTAAGGATACAAACCATTCAATCCATTCGTAAGCCGCGCTAATAGCTAAGCAAAGAGAGACAATGATAAAGTTGAAAAAATGTTGATTGTTGATTACTTTTTTTCGAATAAACAATTCCCTAATAATCATCGCAGGAATAAATCCTTGGGCAAAATGCCCTACTTTATCATAGTTATTTCGGCTTTGGTGAAAAACTTCTTTAATGTAATCAAAAAAAGGAACTTCCGCATACGTATAATGACCTCCAATAAATAAAATAATGCAGTGCATTAAAATCAAGAAATAAGTGAAATTGGTAAATCGAAATTGTTTGAAGGTAAAGAGTAATATTAAAAGACCAATGATAGCAGGGATTATCTCCAAAAAGCATGTAAAAGGTTCTTTTGGATTGATAACTGACCATAACAAGGTAGCAAAAAAGACAACCAACATTAAATAAATCGATTTCATAGTATAATTTAAGGAAGTGAAAATACTAAAAAAACCGTAATTCGGGATGAATTACGGTCTTTTTAAAACTTTATGTTTTTATTTACATGGCTCCATTCCCAAAGGCTACAAAGATAATTCCTATGACCATACAAGCTAATCCTGCATAAAGGAAATTTCGAGCCTTAGCCGAAGCATTTATCCATTCTTTGGTGACAATTCCACTCATGATTGCTGTAACCACACAGGAAGTGTTGAAAATAGCATATCCTACCGTGTTTCCGCTGTTGCCTAATTTGAAAGCAGCAAAAGCAAATATAGCCGAAGCTGCATAATGAAAGACTGCCATCACTAAAATTAAGAAAAAGTTCTTTCCAAATGATGGTGTTGTAAAATCTCCCCAAGCTTTTTTAGCAGATAATTGCCAAACAAAATAGGCAGTCATTACTAAACCACCACTGATGAAAATAGGGAACATTACAGCAACTGCCGTGATCCAATCGGCATTTCCTTGTGCTTGACAAGCCTCATGTAAATATGGTCGACCAACCGCATTAGCATAACTAAATCCAGTAGCCAATAAACCACCTATAACAGCGATTAGGATTCCTGTAGTCATCGAACTTTTATCAGTATTGTCATTGTCTTTGTTCTCTACTTTTTCTCTGATGTATCCCGCTTTTCCATTTGCAAAAATTCCAATTAATACAATGAATAAACCAGTAAGAATTAAGGATAATTTGTTAGTAGGAGGTAGTCCTTCTACAATAAAAGGAAGTAAAGAACCTACTAAGATTACAGTTCCGATAAACAACGAAAATCCTAATGATAACCCAATGTAGTTAATTGCTTTACTCCACATCATTACTCCAATTCCCCATAAGAAACTTGCTAATCCCATTTTGATTAAAATATCAGTTGGCATTTCGCTAAAAATCGTTGAAAAGCCATTAATCAACGTAACAGAAGCGATGATGGGCACCACAAACATCGTTAACAAAAAGAACAAGCTCCATGTGTTCTCATATTTAAAGTCTTTTGTAAACTTTTCAGGTAATGCGTAGAGTCCTAGCATTAATCCAGCAAAAATAGCTAGTAAAATTCCTTCAATCATAATTTTGGTATTTGGTTGTTAATATTTTTATTGGATTACCATGTTAATTTAAAAACAGTTGTACTATTGTATTCTTCACCTACTTTGGTAATAGAGTTAGGGGAGTTGACGATATTGGGTCCGTTAGGATAGCGGTGTGTTTCACAACAAAAACCACGATATTTTCCATATTGTTCTCCGTTTTCTCTTTTAATTTCATCGGATGTATATTTACCAGTATACAAAAGCATACAAGGCTCAGTACTATACACATCTAATTGAAGTGATTTGTCTTCGTTTGCTACTGAAGCGACATGATTTAATTCGGCATTTGGATTATCAAAAACATAAAAATGTTCAAAACCATCGTTGATTATAGCATGAACATCTCCAATACGCTTAGGTTCTCTTAAGTCGTCTGCAGCTCCATTGACATCAATTATTACTCCTGTTGCAGCGCCCGTTCCGTCTAATTCTAATCTTTTGTTTGTGTTTACCTGAGCAGTATGATTTTCAACTGTTTCTGTAAATTTTGATAAATTAAAATAGGTGTGATTGGTCATTGATATAGGGGTGTCTTGATTTGGAATTCCTAAATAATCAATACGTAATTCATTGTCATCTGTCAACGTAAATGTTACTGTCACGGCCAAATTACCAGGAAAACCTTCTTCAAGATCTTTACTAAATAAAGCCATTTTTACTCCAGATACGGAATCGCTTTTAATTTTCTTGCCTTTCCATATTTTTTTATCAAAACCTTGTTTTCCTCCGTGTATGTTGTTTTCACCAGCATTTTTGGCTAAATCATAATTTTTTCCGTTGAGTTGAAAACTAGCATTTTTAATTTGAGAAGAATAACGACCAATAGTTCCTCCAAAATAAGGAGAGTTTTTGACATATGCTTCAGAAAAATAACCATCCAAAGTATCAAAACCACAAGTAATATTTTTTAATTCTCCGTTTTTATTTGGTACCAAAATAGAGGTTATAGTCGCCCCGTAATTCGTAATGGTAACTTGGATTCCATTTGCATTTTGCAAAGTATACAAATTGATCTCTTCATCATTTATTTTTCCAAAATGGGATTTGGTTGCAATCATGGTTTGTTACTATTAAGGTTAAGAAATAATTTATTTTTGCTCAAAAGGAGCTAGTTTATTCCAGTCAAAAATGACTCCCGTTCCAGGATAATCTGGAGCTACTGCTCTGTGATTTTCAACTACTAACGGACGTGTTGTATATTGATCAATAGGGAAACTATGTACTTCTAACCAACCTGAATTAGGCTGAGCCGAAACCAAACTTACATGTAATTCTTGCATACCATGGGAACAAGCAGGAATATTATGTTTATCCGCCAATCTAGCTGCTGCTAACCATCCTGTAACGCCACCACAGTTTGATGCATCTGGCTGAATAAACGACAATTTAGCTTGATCAAAAGCATATTCAAATTCGTGAATGGTATGCAAGTTTTCACCCATGGCTAAAGGAAATCCTGTTTTGTCAACAATTTCAGCATATCCTTTGTAATCATCTGGAATGATTGGTTCTTCAAACCAAGTAATGTTGTATTGTTTGAATCCTTCAATGGCACGAATCGCTTTTTCTTTGGACATAGAATAATTAGCATCGACCATAAAAGTTACGTCTGGACCCACAAATTCACGAACCGCTTTGATACGCTCTAAATCTTCTTCAAGATTCTCACGACCAATTTTGATTTTTACCGCTTTGAAACCTGCATCCATATACCCTTGCATGTTGCGCAATAATTTTTCGATAGGGAACTGTAAATCGATTCCACCGCAATAGGCTTTACACGTATTTCCTTGTCCACCAGCCATTTTCCATAAAGGTTGACCTGCTTTTTTACATTTAATATCCCAAAGCGCAATATCAATAGTAGAAATAGCAAATGAAGCAATTCCGCCACGGCCTACATAATGTACATGCCATTCCATGAAATCGTAAATTCCATCAATATCAGTTCCATCTTTACCCACTAAAACCGAAGCAAAATCATGCTCTACCATTGTTCTTATGGCATGACCACCTTTACCTCCAGTGTAGGTATATCCTGTTCCTTCTGAACCATCTTCAAGAGTGATGGTTGTAGTTACTAATTCGAAATGAGAGTGATCTCCATGTTTGGCATCGTTTAAAATCTCAGGTAATGGCACTTTAAACAATTGAACTTTTACATTTTTAATTGCAGTATTCATATTTTGTATGTTTTATTATTTTAATATCGACTAATTTTAAATAATTAAAATCAACATTTCTTATATAAAAATAAAAGCTTGAATTGATTCAAATGAAGTATCAATTCAAGCTAGATTTTTATTATTAAGCTTTGTGTCTGATATAGAATGTTTTCTTTTCTAAATATTGTTCAAACCCATATTTTCCATCTTCACCACCAGAACCTGATAATTTATAACCGTTATGAAAGCCTTGGTGTTGCTCACCATGACCACGGTTTACGTAAATTTCTCCGTATTCCAATTCGTCATTACATTTCATAATAGTGTTCATGTCATTGGTGAAAACCATAGCAGCCAAACCATATTCGCAATCATTAGCAAAACCAATCACTTGTTCGAATGAGTTGAATTTAAGTACTGGTAAGATTGGTCCAAAAGACTCTTCATGAACAATAGTCATGTCTTGAGTTACATTGGTCAAAATAGTTGGTTCAAACCAATATCCTTTTTCAAATTCAGGACCTGTTGGTTTGTTTCCTCCCGTTGCCACTGTTGCACCTTCTTTGACACTTACAGCAACTAGGTGCTCCATAGCTTTCAACTCGGCAGCATTTACTTTTGGTCCCATGTCAGTATCTTCTAACATTGGGTCTCCCACTTTTAGTGCTTTTACTTTAGGAATGAATTTTTCCATGAAAACATCATAGATATCCTCGTGTAAATACATACGTTCATTACAAGTACATACTTGTCCACAGTTGTCAAAACGAGAATGCAATGCAGCATCTACCGCTGCATCAATATCCGCATCAGCAAAAACAATAAAAGGAGCTTTCCCACCTAATTCTAATTGAACGTGCGTTAAATTTTCAGCTGCATTACGAGCAATATCTTGACCTACAGGCGTAGAACCTGTCATGGTAACCATTTTTGTAATAGGGCTTTTTACTAAAGCATTCCCCATAGCTCTACCAGGACCAGTAAGAATATTGATAACTCCAGCAGGAATCCCTACTTTGTTAGCTATGTTTCCTAGTTCCAAAGTAGATAAAGGAGTTTCAGACGTTGGTTTGATTACAATACTATTTCCCGCAATCAAAGCTGGTCCTAATTTACGAGCGGCTAATGCGAAAGGAAAGTTCCAAGCAGTAATGGCAACAATTACCCCACGAGGTACTTTTTGAATCCAAATTTGCTCATTAGCATTATCAGAAGGGATGATATCTCCTTCGATTCTACGAGCACCTTCGCAAGCATATTCAATAAATGACGAAGCTACTGCTACTTCAAAACGAGCTACTTTAAGTAACTTCCCTTGTTCTTTTACGATTAATTGGGCTAAGTATTCTGAGTTTGCTTTAATTTCGTTAGAGAATTTATACATTAAATCAGCTCTTTCTCTAGCTGGTTTTTTCTTCCATTCTTTTTGAGCTTTGTCAGCAAATGCTAGAGTTTCAAGTGCTTCTTCAGCAGTACCGTTTTGAACTCTTGCCACAACTTCTTCAGTTGAAGGACTTAAAACATCAATTGTTTCACCAGAAGTAGAAGTTCTCCACTCACCGTTTATAAATAATTGGTATTCTTTAATTTCTGCCATGATATGTGTATTTTTTATTTATAAAATTATCTTCCCATCCAGCCACCATCTACAAGCATAGTCATACCGTGCATGTAAGAAGCTGCTTCAGAACATAAGAAAACAGTTGGTCCAGCAAAATCTTCAGGTTTTCCCCAACGACCAGCAGGAATTCGACCTAAAATAGAAGCGGAACGAACAGGGTCGTTACGTAATGCTTCTGTATTATCCGTATCAATGTATCCAGGTGCAATTGCATTAACATTTACTCCTTTGCTAGCCCATTCGTTAGCAAAAGCCATTGTTAATTGACCAATTGCTCCTTTGCTTGCAGCATATCCAGGAACCGTAATTCCACCTTGGAAAGTCAATAATGAAGCGGTGAAAACGATTTTTCCACTTCCTCTAGCTACCATTTCTTTACCAATTTCTCTTGTTAGAATGAATTGTGCATTTTGGTTCACTTCAATCACTTTGTCCCACATTTCGTCTGGGTGTTCTGCTGCTGGAGCTCTTAAGATGGTTCCTGCATTGTTTACCAAAATATCAATCTGTGGAAAGTCCGCTTTTACAGCTTCAATAAAAGCATACAATGATTTTCTATCACTGAAATCACAAGCATATCCTTTGAATTTTCTACCTAAGGCAGTTACTTCTTTTTCGACAGCACTTCCTTCTGTCTCTAATGAAGCACTAACACCAATGATGTCAGCACCAGCTTGCGCTAGTCCAATCGCCATTGCTTTTCCTATTCCTCTTTTGCACCCTGTAACTAAGGCTATTTTTCCTTTTAAACTAAATGTATCTAAAACGCTCATCTTTTTTAAGTTATTAGCTATTAGCCATTAGCCATTAGCTTGTTATGAAATTCTTTTTATTTGAATTATCTAATGATTACAATTGACAATCCATTAATACCTTTAATCCTTCTGGATTTTTGTCGATATTTTCAAAAACCTGTTGGATGTTTGATAATGGCTGTACATCAGTGATCATTTGGTCAAAAGGTAATTCATTAGCAGTAATCAATTGGATTGCTTTTTCGTAGTCTTCTTTTTCGTATACACGCGCACCGATTAAGCTTAATTCTTTCCAGAAAAACTTAAATAAATCCACTGGTTTTTTCTCTCCGTGAATGGCAACCATTAAGATCCTACCGCGAATACCAGCAACTTCACACATGATATCTAGAGCAGGTTGAACTCCTGCTACTTCAAAAACAACATCCGCTCTGCGGTTTTCAGTTTTTGATTTCACATATTCAACTAAGTCTAGTTCGATAGGACTTACAGCGTCAAAACCAAGTTCTTTTGCTTTAGCAATACGATTAGGGTTTACTTCGGAGATGATTACTTGTGCCCCAGCTTCTTTAGCAACCATGGCTACTAATAAACCAATAGGACCACCACCTAAAACAACTGCAGTTTCACCTTTTACCAATCCACTTCTACGCACATCATGTGTCGCTACAGAAAGAGGCTCGATTAAAGCTGCTAATTTTAAATCGGTATTTTCTTTTAATTTATGTAATGTAAAAGTGGGTACATTCCAATATTGTTGCATAGCCCCTTCACTGTCAATTCCGATAAATTTTAATTCTTCACATATGTGATTGAATCCTTTGTCAGAAGCTTTTACTTTTCTGTCGTCAAGTGGTCTTACGACAACTTTATCTCCAATTGCATATTCAGTAACGCCCTCACCAATTGCATCAATAACACCTGACATTTCATGTCCAATAGTTACAGGAATATTTACACGTTTATCCATCATTCCGTGATAGATATGTACATCTGTTCCACACACACCTACATAGGCAACTTTGATTCTTACTTCGCCAGTTGCAGGTTGTTCAATTTCTTTGTCAATAACGGTAAAGGTTTTATTTCCTTCGTAAATTGTTGCTTTCATTTTTTATTTATTTGTTTCAAATGGTGAACTTGTTTCTTATTTGAAACAAATATAATAATAAGATTTAATAAAACTTTAAAAGAAACGCTAAATTTTTCAAATATGAAACTAGTTTCATAAATTAAAATAATTTACAAAAAAAAAGTGTCAAGATAAACAAGACACTTTTTTGATTCTGATATTCAATTGGTTATCGGCTAATGTAGCCTAGTTTTGTGGAGATTTCCATTGCATATTTTGAGATTATTTTTCCTTTTTTGTCAAATTCGCCATGAGGTAATCGACCATGAGGAGCTGTTATCCATAAGCAGGCAACTGGATAACCGTATTCGTTAAATACTGGAGCACCTACACAATGAATCCCTTGTATGTCTTCACCATTATCAATTGCATAGCCTTTTTCTTTTACTTCAATTAATTGGCTTTGAAATTCTTTTTTGGATACGATAGTATTATCAGTAAATTTTTCAAAAACTAAAGAGTCGATAATTTTTTTGGAATCGTCTTTAGGTAAGAAAGCTAATATTGATTTTCCTCCGACGGAACTATGTAAGAAAAAACGAGTTCCTAATTCTACAGAAAGTTTAACGGGATAAGAAGAGGATACCTGTTCCAAGATAGTTCCTGTATCGCCTAATACAATTCCTAACATTACAGATTCTCTAAGTTCATCGCGTAAAGCTCTCATGATGTCAATTGACATTTCGACAATACTTTGTTCATTCATCGAAGAGATTCCAAGCGAGAGCATTTTTCTTGTCAGTGTGATTTTTTTTGTTGTTTCGTTTTTTTGCAAATAGTTTTTAAAAATCAACGTGTTTGTAATTCTAAATGCACTTGATTTTGTAATATCCAAAGATTGTATGATTTCAGACAGGGTGAGTCCTTTTGGGTGTGTAGCAAGTAATTCGATGATGGACAAGCCTCTTTCTAAATTGGGAACATTGTAGTTCGATTTTAGATCTTCTTTTTCTGGAATCATATAATTAGGGAACTTAATTTTTATACAAAAGTACTGTTATTTATGAAATTATGGCTGTTTCTTGTTTTTCAAAAGATGTATTTTTGGTTTTTACAAAACAGATATAAAAAATCCCCTCTTTAAATTTTGATGAAAAAGAGGGGAAAAATAAAAAAAATACTTGTTTTTATTTGTGCATGTTTTCGGCTTTTTCGGTTTTACCATTAACCGATTTTTCACCTACGGCTACATGTGTTGTTTTTCTTTCAGATGAAAAACGCATGATGCTCTGATAGTTCCAATTATTGTAATGATGTGTTAAACCCCATCTTAATGTTTCAGTAGGTTCTTTTTCGTTGTCAGCCGTTCTGTTTAATCCAATAGCGTGAGGAGCATCTTTGATGGAAGCTTTGATTTCAAAATTGATTCCATCAGGTGACCACTGAATGGTGTTTTTTTCTGGACCATCAGTAGTGATTAAGGAAGCAATTCCACCATTGTAAGGCCAAACACAAATTTCATGTCCACTATTGCTTATTGGGTTATAAGGTGATTTTTTATAAGGTCCTAATGGATTGTCAGCAATGGCAACGCCATGACGAATTTGACGACCACCAAAAGTCATTTCTTCACCCATTTGTTCTCCTTTATAGTACAAATAGAATTTTCCTTTGAATGGAATGATGCATGGATCATGAGTTTTATGACTGTCAAAATCGCCTTTTTTCTCAACCATAAATCGGTTATCTTCTTTTCCTTTCCAAACCCCATTTTCAGCAGGAGCCAAAACCGGTGCATCCAATTTCGTCCAAGGTCCGTTTGGCGAAGTTGACCAAGCCATACCCACTTTTTCTTTTACACGTACATTGTAAACTCCTTCCACAGTTTGGTAACATAAGTAATATTTACCATCCCATTTCATGATTTCAACGGTAAAAACGGAACGATCATCATAAGACCCTTTTTTACCTCTTGCAATTGCAATTCCTTCTTCTTTCCAGTCCCATCCATCTTTAGAGGTTGCATACCAAATATCACATCTGTCCCAAGGGAATACTTTTTCGTTTTCCATATCACCACCAAAACCTTGAGTTGGTCCCGTACTTTTAGTGTACCATACGTAATATTTGCCATTTTCTTTTATGATACCACTTGGATCTCTACGAACAACACCTTCTTCATAGGCTAAATCTCCTTTTAATGGTTGTGGTTCTCCAAATTCTATAAACCATTCATTTCCTAGTTTTTGATCCCATTTTAAAGTTCTTTTGGTTGCAGTACTTAAATGATCTACATCCATGATACCATATTTATCTTTATATTTAACAGCCAGCGCTCTTAATTCTTTGTCTGTTTTTGTTTGAGCTGATGCAGTTAGCATTATTCCCATAGAAAATAACCCTACGATACTTTTTCCTATTGTGTTCATTTTTAATTTGGTTTGTTATTAAATTATTTTTTATCAGTTAATTTTATTGTATTGCTTTCTAGATTTTTTGTTTTTGCTATAATGGTGGTCATTAAAGGTAAATCTTTTTTAGATTGAACAATCAATAAGCACCTTCCTTTTGACATTACAATTTTATTTGATTGGAAATCTTGTACATTGTCTACGGCTCCATTATCAATACCCAGTACTTTTACGTTTCCATTTACTGAAAATGTTATTTCAGGATTAATGCTCTTAATAGGGTTGTTGTTTTTGTCAACAATTTGAGCAACAATATGGGCTATATCATAACCATCATTTTTTAAAATCGTCTTATCAGTTGTCAATTGAATACTGTACGCTTGACTTGGAGTTATTCTTTCAGTAGTAATGTATTGTCCAGTTTTATTTCCTTTGGCAGTCAATTTTCCAGCTTCAAAAGGAACAGCCCATTTGTAAATATGGTCTTCAAAATCAGCTAGTTTTTTCTTACCTAAAGAACGATTATTTAAAAATAATTCTACTTCATCACAATTGGAATATATTTCTACAATAGTACTTTGTCCCGGATTATATTCCCAATGTTCGTTTACATCATGCCAAACCCAAAGATAGTTTTGCCATGCATCTTTCTTTTTTTCTACTGGTTCTCCTGTTTTTTCATCGATTTTGTATATGGATTTATCAGTTGTTTGTGTCGCAATGTATAATTCAGGTGCATCATTCCATAAAGATTTCATCATATGGTAGGATGGTTTCTCAAAACCAGCATAATCTAGGATTCCGCTATCAGTTCCTTTTTTAGGCCATTTTTTATTGGATTCACCTAGATAATCAATACCGGTCCATAAATAAGTTCCTGAAATAAAAGGACGTTCCATAATGGCTTTCCATTCGTGCCATTGCGCAACATTTTCTGTACCCATGATAGGTAATTTAGGATAATTCTTATGCCCATAGTCGTAAATAACTCTACGATAGCTGTATCCAATCATATCCAAAGCATCCGCATAGCCTGACTCATAACTTGAGGATGGAAGAATGCAATTAGCAATAACATACCTTGTAGTATCCATTTCTTTAGTCCATTTGGCTAATTTTTTGGCTGTAGCTCCAATGTCATATTTTTCTCTAGGAAGCGTGCGTAAGTTTTCTTTAATTTTTTCTATAGAATTAGGAGGGAGTGACCAAAAATAATTACCGCTCCAATCCATATTGTTAAAGAAACCAGTGGCTTGTGCATTTCTTTCATAAGTCCATTCGATTTCATTACCAATGCTCCATTGAATGATACTAGGGTGGTTTCTATGTGCTAACATAGTATTTTTTAAGTCACGCTCCGCCCATTCTTGAAAATGTTCTACATAGCCACGAGTAATGTAATCCACGGATTGTTCTTTCATATTTTGTCTTTTGTCTTTTGGGTTGTCCCATTCGTCAAAAAATTCATCTTGAACCATGATTCCCATTTCGTCACAAAGTGAAATAAATTCGTCTGAGCCAGGATTATGAGAGATTCTGATAGCATTTACTCCTGCTTCTTTTAGTTTTTCAAAACGTCTTCTCCAAACTTCTTTTGGTACAGCAGCACCTACAAGTCCAGCATCATGGTGTAAACAAACCCCTTTGATTTTCATGTTTTGACCATTTAAGTAAAAGCCAGTATTTGCATCAAATTTGATTGAACGAATTCCAAATTTTGTTATGTTTTCATCTACCGTTTTCCCGTTTTGAACAATTCGAATTTGAGCCGTATAAAGATTAGGATTCACTACATCCCATAGTTTAGGATTTTTAATAGTACTGTTAATACTGAATTTTGTTTCTTTTTTTGATGCTACTGTACCTTTTGTAGTTTGTTCCGTTACTTTTTGTCCGTTAGCATCAAGAAAAGTCGTTATAACATCAAAAGATTCTTCTTTATTGAAATTATTTTTAACATTGATTTCTAAGTGAACTTTACTTTCTTGTGAGGTAACTTCAGGAGTTGTGATAAACGTTCCCCAAATAGGAATATGTAAATTATTTTTAGTAATTAATTTTACATTTCTATAGATACCAGAACCTGTGTACCAACGGCTATCAGCATACCTAGAACGGTCAACTTTGACTTTAATTTCGTTAGTTCCCTTATTACTTAAATAGTTTGTTAAATCATAATAAAACGGAGAGTAACCATAAGGATGTTCTCCTAACTTTTTACCGTTTAATGATAGCTCACTATTATTATAGATTCCGTCAAAAAGAATGTAGCTCGTTTGGTTTTGATTTGGCTTAAGGATGAAATTCTTTTTATACCATCCAATTCCACCTGGTAAATATCCTGTTGCCCCTTCGCCATGAATTTTGTCAAAAGAAGATTCAACGCTCCAGTCATGTGGAAGATTTATTTTTTTCCAATTGCTATTTGCTTTGTTTTCTAATTTGAAATTCCAATTAAAGTTGAAGTCAGTATTTGTTTCAGTTGTATTTTGTGCATTCGCACCCAATAAAACCAAATTTAAAATACTTATTTGTATCAAATTTTTAAATGATACTATTTTTGTTCTGTTTTTCACGAGATAACTTGTTTGTATTTATATGTATAGTTTATTTGTGTCTTTTTATTTCTTACTTATAGATAAGCAAGACTGATTTTAGATTTATTATACCATATAATTTTATTTAATGAATAACCATTTATTTGATTAGATTTTTTTAAAATGGATACTTTAAAATCTAGCAGTATATGTATGAATAAGTTACATTTTTTTTATATTTTTCATATGAAATCAATTGAATCATAGCTGTTTTAACGATGTATACTTTAATTGTTCATTAAAGCAAATATCATATTATTATTAATTGTAGTTTGAAAAACGAACTAGATATTAACTGTACAATAGTCTATTTTGAACATTTGTTGTATTGTTATAACTAGACATTAACTACATTGTGCTTCTCAAATCTTAGGATCTCTAAGTTGAGTCTGAATTTTAAAGTATTTTTACCACTTAAATTTCCAAATATGAATAGAATTACTCTTGTTAAATTTTTAATTAGTATTAGTTTAAAAAACATACGTTACAGTCATGACCAAAAAAAAATTTTGAAAAAAGCATTTTGTTTTTTTGTTTTTATTTTTTCTATTGCTTCTTCCTCTCAAATAGATCATAAAACCAATTCATATTTAACCAAAGCGGAGGAGTTGAAATATTCCAATTCAGATAGTTCAATCTATTATTACAAAAAAAGTATCGCTCTTTATGAAAAAGAGAAAGATACCGTGAATATGATTGATAATTTGTATAGAATGTCTGAATTATATGGTCACGTTGTAGATTATGGGAATGCCTATGATGGTTATTGGAATGCCTTGCTTTTAGCAGATAAATCAAAAGATGATGTTTCTAAAGCTAGAATTTATCAAGGATTGGGTTGGCTTTATAGTTTTTATGATAGAGATGCAGAAGCTTTGGAATATTTTAATAATTCATTAGTATTAATTAAAAATAATAAAACCTTAAACGCTACTAATAGTTTAGAGCTTTTGCTGCAAGGATATTTTTCTATAGTAAATCTGTATCGTGTAAAAAAGGATTTTCCAAATGCTAAAATTTATTTGGATAGTTGTAACATTACACAAAAAAGGCTTGATAGTAGGAAAATAGGATATTATGTAGAGGCAGAATCAGGGTATCTTGATGCTGTTAATAAAAATTACAATGTTGGTTTAAATAAATTATACAAATCAGCTTCTTATTTTGAATTAAAAGATCCTTCTTATTTGATTATTATAAATTATTTGATTGGTGATGTCTTTCGAATGAAAGGAGATGTTTCTCAAAGTATTGTCTATTTTGAAAAATCATTGGTATTGTTGTCAAAATATAAAAGTCATTTTAATTATAAATTAATTATTTACGATGCTTTGTCTAAGCTATATGCTTTAACAGGAGATTATAAAAAAGCTTATTTGTATTCTACACTTGATATGAAGTTAAACGCACAGGTTTTTGGTAAGAGTAGTAAAAACAGCAAGCATTTATTTGAAATTAATGATAAGTATAGATTACAAAAAGAAAAAGAAAAACAAATTTTAAATAAACAACGCATTATACAATTAGAAAATGAAGAAAAAGTCTGGTATTTAAAATCCGTGTTATTTACTTTTGTTGTACTCTCATTGGCGTTTTTTGGTTTTTTGTTTATTAAAGAAATAAGAAGAAAACACAAAGCTGAAAAACAAGCTTTAGCAGAGAAGCAAGAAATGGAGCTTCAAAAAGCTAAAGAAATTTTGGAATTAAAGAACAAAGAATTAACTACTTCTGCATTACAGTTGATAGAGAAAGATGAATTTATTGAAAGATTGAAATCAAATTTGTCAGATAATAAAGAAAATGTCGATGTACGGACCATTAATAAATTGCTTAAAACAATTCAAGGTTCTCCTAGTAGCAACTGGAAGGAGTTTGAAGCTCGGTTTACAGCGGTGAATCAAAGTTTTTATACCAATTTGAAAGATAAATATCCAGATTTAGGACAAACTGATTTGAAAATATGCGCTTTGATTAAATTGAATTTTTCTAGTAAGGATATGGCCTCACTATTAGGTATTTCTTTTGAAAGCGTACATACTTCGAGATATCGTTTACGTAAAAAATTCAAGTTGGACAGAAATGATAATCTAAATGAGTTTATATCAGTTATTTAGTTGTTTATATAGATTTTTTTTAACTCCGTTTTACGTATGTAAAACGGAGTTTTTTTATACTTTTTTTAAATATAATAATTACCTACAAACCTCCGATTATCTCATGATTGGAGTTACTTACAAGCGTGGATTTTAGCGTATTTAATTTTAATAAAGTTTCATAGGTAGGAGTGGGGCAATTACTGCTGCTTTCTTTAATCTTATGGATTTCTATCAAAGTAATATATTCTTTAATGTTTCTTTATTGTTAAATATAGTTATTTCTACTTGGTGGAAATTTATTTTTATATGACAAGTTGCCGTTATGATATGAAATGTGAGTTTTAGTAAAGCTTAATTGGCTTGCTTTTATCTATACTTTGATTTTGAATTGTCTAGTTCTTTCCTATGTCTATTAAATTAACAGTCATTTTGTGTTAATTTAATGATGTTGTCTAGTTTTAGTCCAGTTGTTTTTTTAGCCTTAAGGGTAGTGAATTGGTATTTTTACATTGTTATTATTACATATAATATAAATATATATGTTTTTAATTGAATAATAATCAAAACAATTTAATTAACCAATGCAAGACTATTTTATGAAAAAAAAGAATGGATTTTGGAAAAAAACATTACCAATAATGTTTTTTCTCTTAAGTTTTTGTGTAATGAACGCACAAAAGAAGATTACTGGACAGGTAAATGATGACACAGGATTTCCATTGCCTGGAGTTACTATTTTAGTAAACACAAGTTCTAAAGGCGTAATTTCTGATTTCGACGGGAAATTTGCTTTACAGGCAAATGAAAATGATGTTTTAAGTTTTTCTTTCATGGGGTTTAAAACTCAAAAGAAAACTGTAGGAACGGCGACAACTATTAATGTTAATATGGTGACCGATGCTAAAATTCTTGACAATGTAATAGTAAACGTAGGTTATGGTACTCAGAAAAAGAAAGAGGTAACTGGAGCTGTTTCTCAAGTAAAATCGGATGTAATTGATAAGTCGCCAGTTTCTGATATTGGTGAGGCAATTCAAGGTCGTGTTGCTGGGGTAAACATCCAAGCTGCCAGTGGGCGTCCAGGGGAAGCTGCTAACGTTCAAATTAGAGGTGTAGGATCCTTACTTGGAAAATTAGAACCCTTATATGTAGTTGATGGTGTTCCTTATGAGTCAAATCCTAATATTGCTCCTGATCAAGTTGAAACGATGGATATTCTTAAAGATGGAGCATCTGCTGCAATCTATGGAGTTAGAGCTTCTAATGGTGTAATTTTAATTACAACAAAAAGAGGTAAAGAAGGAAAGATTGCGGTGGATTTATCGACTTATACAGGTATCCAAAATATTTATTCAGGGACTCCTTTGATGAATAGACAACAACAATTATTTGCTGATTTTTCAATTGAGCCTGTTTTGAATGCAGGTAACTTTCCTGGGTATTTTTTAACTAGCCCTGAATTATTTGACAATGACACTAACTATGTGAAAGATGTTCAAAAAAATAATGCTGTTATTCGTAACTATAATTTAGGTATTTCAGGTGGTACTAAGGATTTATCATTGAACTTTAATACCAGTTATTTTAATCAAGATGGAGTTTTGCTAAATTCAGGATTTAATCGTTTGAGTTCAAGAGTTAATGCACAATTTACTAAAGGTAAATTTAAAGCCTTTGCTACTGTGGGTTTAACAACTGAAAACAGAAAACAAGAACCTTGGGGGTTTTATGAATATAGTATTGGTCAATCACCTTGGAACTTACCTTTAGGAGCTTTAAATGTAAGTGAAGATAATGTGGTAACGATTCCTGTTGATAACACCATCTATTTTGGTTATTTAGCTAAAGAGTTAAAAAACACAAATGAAAATAAAACAGAATCTTCTAATATTGCTATGAATTTGCAATACGAATTTGTAAAAGGGCTTACTTATAAAATTAGTTTAAGTAAAAATAATTACAACTTTAATAGTACTTTCTTTAGACCAACTTTTTCAATTTATGGTAGAGATGGCGCTTTGAATGCTACAGCTTCAACTCTTAGAGCGCAACTTAATGAAAATTATACTAATTCAGAAAGACAAGTTATTGAAAACATGTTGAATTATGAAACAAAATTTGGTAAACATAAATTTACTGCTACTGCTGTTTCTTCTTACGATAAGTATACGTCAAAACAATTTTCTATAGGAGCAATTGGTTTCCCTACTAATGATACAAAGTTAATTGGTCAAGGTGAAGAGGTTAGTAAGCCTACTAGTTATGTTAACTCTTATACTTTATCTGGATTACTAGGAAGAGTTTTGTACAACTATGATGAACGTTATTTATTCTCAGCAAGTATTCGTAGAGATGGATCTTCAAAATTCAGTGAAAATAATAGATATGCAACGTTTCCTTCAGTTTCATTGGGTTGGAACATATCTGAAGAATCATTCTTTAAAAATTCTGCAATCAGAAACTCAGTAAATAGTTTAAAATTTAGAGCTAGTTATGCAGAATTAGGAAATCAAGATGTTCGTCCTTATGCTGCTGTATCTCAGATTGAAACAGGTGTAAACTACTTATTTGGTTCTGATGAGGCTTTAGCTCCAGGATTGATTCAAAGAAGGTATTCTAATCCAGATTTAAAATGGGAAACAAGTATCTCTAAAAATATAGGTTTAGACTTAGGGATGTTTAATAACAAATTAACTTTTACAGCGGATTACTATAATAGTGAAAAGCAAGACATGTTGTTGCCTCAAGCAACACCTCCTTCAGGTGGTACCAATCAGCCTAATGCAGAAACAGAGTACGGTGCTATATATGTAAATGCAGGTAGTATGACCAATAAAGGAATTGAATTGGCATTAGGTTTTCAAGATGAATTTAAAAACGGTTTACACTACAACATTTCTACAACGTTTACAAAAAACGTTAATACTGTTGTGGATTTGAATGGAATTAATAGAGGTTATGCTAATGGTAAACCATCAGTTACTCTAGGTAACGTTGATCCCACGACTTACTTTGCTTTAGATCATCCAGCAGGTTCTTTCTTTTTGTTACAAAATCAAGGAGTAATTAAAACCGATGTTGAATTACTTGAATATCAAAAAATAAATCCAGCGGCTAGAAAAGGGGATATGCGTTATGTTGATATTGATGGTAATAACAAAATTGACGAAAATGACCGTGTATTTGCTGGTTCTGGTCAAGCAAAATTTGAATCAGGGGTGAATTTAGATCTAAGTTATAAAAACTTTGATTTTACTATTCAATCGTATTTATCATATGGTGCTAAAATTTTTAATGGTGCTCGTTATTTTGCTTATACACAAGGAAGACATTTAGATCAGTTTTCACAATGGAGTCCTCAAAACCCGGATTCAGATATTCCTAGTTTTAGAAAAAGTGCTACTGATGAGAGCATCAGAGCAAGGTCTGACTATTGGTTAGAAGATGGAACTTATTTGAGAATTCGTAATATTACTGTTGGTTATTCATTACCTAAAATTTTATTGGATCAATATGGTATTGCAAATGTAAGATTTTACTTAACTGGATTTAACCCATTTACTTTTACAAAATATACTGGTTATGATCCAGAAGTAGGAGGTAACGGAATCACCTCTAGAGGAGTTGATAGCGGTAATTATCCTGTATCTAGAAGATTTGTTCTAGGAGCTCAAGTTAAATTTTAATAACTAAAAAGTAAAAAAACGATGATACAATATAAAATAAAACCTAAAGCATTATCCATAACAATTATGGTTTGCTCACTCCTATTTCTGTCTAGTTGTAATGAGAGTGAATACTTAAACGTAGATAACCCAAACTCTGTAACTGAAGCTACATTTTGGAAAACACCATTACAATTTAATTCGGCTTTAAATGCTACTTATGGTGCGATGCAATTTTCAGCAATAAGTGGAAGTGGATTATCGGAAGAAGAAGTGAGAGCAGATATAGCAGATACCTATACTTTTTTTAGACCATTAATTTATAGACAATTAACTTATACTGACAATAGTCCACAAGTAGTAAACAAATGGACACAGTTGTATATTGGTATTTTTAGAGCAAATCAAATAATTAATAAAATTGAAGAGGCAGATGCTACTGCTTTTGCTCCAAAACAAAAAGAAACAATAATTGCTCAAGCAAGATGTTTGAGAGCTTTTTTCTATTTTCAACTAGTACACACTTATGGAAAAGCTATTATTAGAACAGAAGCGACTGCTACTGGTTTGAATAAAGGATTGAGTAGTATTGCTGAAGTAAATGCAGCTATCATAATTCCAGATTTAGTATATGCAAAAGATAACTTACCTCCAACATGGGTAGATAGCAAAGACAAAGGAAGATTAACTTGGGGGACTGCAACATCATTGTTAGGAAAAGTATATTTATATGATAAAAAATGGACTGAAGCAGCTAATGAATTCAAATTAGTTATTGATTCTCAAATTTATTCTTTGACACCAAATGTTTTAGACAACTTTACTGATCAAAATGAATTCAATTCAGAGTCAATTTTAGAAGTAGCTTATAGTGCTACTGCTAATCCTGGTGCTTCAGGTGCTAATACGGATGACACCCCTTTTGCAGCTGGTGCAGAAGCTAATGATGTTGCATCACAATACGCTTCTATTGGTGGATTTGGAGGGTTTAATACTGTTATTTCAAATTATTATTTACATGAGTTATTCTTAAGTGACGAGATTGATCCAGCTAATGCAATCAACACAACCAATGCACAATCAAGACGTCTTACGGCTTCAATTTGTCCTAAGGATTTTGAAGGTAAATATTTTGGGGTAGATAATACAAACCAACAAGTTCACGCTTATAGAGGGTTAGGATTAACTGCGTTAGTTAAGAAATATACCAATTGGTATCAAGCTACTTCAGAATATCCTTTGAATCGTAGTGGTATTAATTTTAGACACATTCGTTTAGCAGATGTTTATTTGATGTATGCAGAAGCTCTTGTAAGTTCTCCTAGTGGTGATGTTAATGAGGCTATCAAGTATATTGATTTGGTTAGAGAAAGAGCAGGGGTTAAAACATTAAAGCAGTATTTGACTGCGAATGGAAATACTTTTCCTCAACTCAATATAAGCAAACAAGTTCATGGTACTCAACCAATGGTTGCTCCCACTAAAGCGAATATATTAACACATATTCAAATGGTAGAAAGACCTTTAGAGCTTTGTTTTGAAGGACACCGTTGGAAAGATTTAGTTCGTTGGGGTAAAGTAAAAGAGGCATTACAAACAGTCGCAGATGATTTGAATTGGAGAAGCGCAAATTTAATTGATGTTTTGGACAAAGCGCCACTTAATATTAGTGGTTCAGTTAATTTATTAGAATTAACAGCAAATCAAAATTATAAATCAGCAGTTCACGATTATTTTCCACTACCTGCAACTGAATTACAAACTAATACTGGATTGTAAATAATTAAATATAATTAAAGACATGAAAACAAATTATAAAATAATAATAGCAGTTTGTATTGCTGTATTTGGTTTACATTCGTGTAATGATATCTACGATAATATAAACAAAAGTGAGGCTAATAGCAGAATCATTGCTACCTCCCAAATGAATTTTTCTAATACCATTAGAATTGGTACAAGCATAACATTAGGAGATATTTCTTCAGGTGTTGAATCTAGATTATGGACGCTTCCTGAAGGAGTTGCTGATATCGTTGGTTCTGACAATGATGTAACAGCTACTACAGAAAATGTTAAAGCTATTTTCAATGTAGCAGGTGCTCATGATGTTAAATTACATCAAGTGTTTAAAGGTGATGCATATACTGTAAAAGAATCGACACCTAAAGGAAGGGAATTAGATACAACAATTGTGGTAACTGTACTTCCAGAAATTAAAACAGTTCTTAAAGCCTATAAATTAAATACTGATGGAACTCTTGGAGCAGCCTTAAATTTAAGCAATGAGGCTAAAAATGAAATTCCTGCAGGAAGTACTATTCGCTACGTTGTAGAATCAGCTATTGGTGCTCCTGAAAATTATACTTGGACTGCTGATGGTGGAACTACTGTTGCTTTATCTACGGATAAAATGACATATGATGTAAAGTATAAAAAATTGGGAAATTTTGGTTTTAAATTAAATGCTAGTGGTGTACGTCCTTTTGGTGAAGAGATTACAGAATTTACTAATCTTATCAAAATTATTCCTTCGACTAATCCTGTTACTTTAGATGGTGTTGAAGCTAGAGGAAATTCAATTTATTTAAATTTTAGTAGAGATATTGATGAAACGACTTTAGTTGCCACTAATTTTAGTGTTACAATTACAAATGGAGGCGTAACAACACCTAGTATTGCCTCAGCTACAATTGACTCTAAAGAAGGTAATTTAGTTGTTTTGAAATTGGGTATTAACTCTTTTTATTCTAATGATGTAATTACAGCTTCGTATACTAAAGGAGCATTATTGACTTCTGATTTAGTACCAGTAGATTCATTTACCAATAAACCTGCAACACTTATAGAAATAAATGCCTTAGCTGCTACAGCTTTTGATTATAGTTTTGAAAAAAGTGCTACAGCAGATTGGAAATATTTAGGTTGGGGTGCTCCATATGACAAGTACACATTTGAAATTAGCACTGCAAAAGCTAGAACTGGTATTAAAAGTGGATTAATTACAATGAAAGCTAATGGCGCAATGGTTATGGGATACAAACCTGCCAATACTGATAATGCAAAATTTGCTTTCGGTGCTAAAACATATATATTAGGAGCTTGGATATATGTGACAACTTCTACAAATGTTGCGTCTGGAGATCTTCCAGAATTCCGTTTTTATGTTAATCCACCATTTGCCGAGGTTATTGTAATACCAGCTTTTGATGCTAGTATCCCATTAAATAAATGGGTGTATGTTAAAAAACAGTTCACTATGAATGGACCAAGTTCTTCTGAATTAGTTATGAGAGGAACAAATACAAATAACAGTAATGACTTTAAGTTTTATATTGATGATTTAACAATTATTGAAGCTAACAATAAACCATAAAAAGATTGTTTATTTTGAGTTAGTTTGAAAGGCGGTTACTTCGTAAAAGAAGTAGCCGCTTTTTTTTTAGGTACGAATGGAAGATGCTCGAATATTCAATTGACCATTAAGGATTATCGTTTTGGGTTTGAAACTCTTTTGACTTTCAATTTGTTCAATCAAAATTTTGGCTGCTTCTATGCCAATTTCATGTGCAGGTTGAGCTACTGATGTCAACGGTGGTTCAATTATAGTAGCCATAGTGGTATACAAAACCGGATATTGCTTCTGCCGGATGGTATTGGACAGGTAGACCACCAGGATTATTTATAGAAGAATTTATAAGTGTAGCGGATGGAAAATTAAAAATTGAAGCTAATAAATTACCTACTACCAAAATAATAAATGGCAAAAGTTATGATTATACAGGAGGTATTGTAAGATCCATAAATCAATGCAAAGTGGGGTATTATTATGAAAGTAAAATAAAAGCCAATAAGACTTTTATGTCTTCTACTTTTTGGATGATGACCGAAGAGAATGCTTGTCCTAAAAGATTGGAATTGGATATTCAAGAATGTGTTGGAGAACTGACTCCAGGTGCTGATACTTGGGTAGTAAGTGGTAAATGGGATCAAATATTCCATTCGAATGCTTTTCATAGAACAAGTTGTGTTAACACTGTAGAAACAAGAAAGCAAGGATCAGTCCTTACAGATGTAAAAAACTGGAGTGAATATATGGTTTATGGTTTTTGGTGGAAATCAGAAACAGAACTTTTGTTTTACTTAAATGGAAAATTAGTTTACAAAATCACTGATCCAACTACAACATTTGATATTCCTATGTATTACAATTTGGCTGTTGAAACCTATGATTGGAATCCGCCACATGCTGATGGAAAAGGGATGGAGAAATTTACAAAGGAAGAACGTTCAACACAGTATGAGTGGATTAGAACTTGGAAATTAGATGATAATTAAAATAGAGGTTTAATAGCGTGAAAACTGTTAAGAACTAAGAGATAGGATGTTGTCCAAAAAAAAGTTTATTGAAATTCGTTTCAATAAACTTTTTTTATATAAATGAAATCCTGAAATTCACTAGTATTTTCTTCGAATAGCACTTTCGTAGGCTTCATTTATTTTTTTCCAATTCAGTACATTATAAAAAGACTCAATATAGTTTTTTCTACGGTATTGATATCCTAGATAATAAGCGTGTTCCCATAAATCCAAGCCTATAATTGGAGTTCCTTTGACAAGGGAATTACGCATTAATGGATTGTCTTGATTCTGTGTACTAGTTATTTGTAATTTTCCGCCTTTTTGAACTACAAGCCATACCCATGCAGAACCAAATTGTTTGGTAGCTTCAGCAGAAAAAGCTACTTTGAAATTTTCATAGGAACCAAAATCTCTATTAATAACAGAGGCAATAGTATCTGTAGGAACTCCACCAGCATCTGGAGCCATTGATTTCCAGTAAATAGAGTGATTGTAATAACCACCTGCATTGTTTCTTAATTCGGTATTATTAACGTCTAATTGCGAAATAACTTCTTCAATGGATAAGTTTTCTAAACCTGTACCAATAACTGCCTTATTGAAATTATTAGTATAGGTCAAATAATGTTTAGAGTAATGTGTTTCTAAAGTAAATGGAGAAACTGTAGGAGCCAAAGCATCATAAGGATATATCAGTTTATCCATTAAAAAAGAACCAGGTTCAGCATTAACATCTTCAGGCATTCCGATAGTGATTTTTTCTTGTGCAGTTGGTAAAGGCACTTCGACTACTTCAGTATATTTTTTTTTATTACAAGAAATTAAAAAAAGAACAGAGAGTGTACTTACTATAAAAAAATTATTCGTTTTCATTGGAATTCGTATTTTTTAAAAGTGAGTTGATGATTTCAACATATCTTTCTTTGGCTTCAGAAGCTGAAATATGGCTAATTTGCATCCATGCATTTGTCTTAAAAGCATCTCTTAAATGAAAAGTAGCATTTACATGTTTTGTTTCTAATGATCCGAAAGTGGCTTGTTTATAATAGGCATAAAGACGTAATTGCACATCTTGGGGTAAAGACGCTTGAGTCATTTCGGAAGCTTGTGATAAGGCTTCTTGGAATTGAATTTCTAAATCTTTTTTACTCATTATTTTTTAGTAGCGATAATTGTTTTTCCTCCAACAGCTTTTTGGTTTAAAACTACGTTGATAGGAGTTCCGATAGGTAAAAATAAATCCACTCTTGAACCAAATTTAATAAAACCAGCATCCGTTCCTTGAACTACTTGCATTCCTTCTTGTGCATAGTTTACAATTCGTCGAGCCAATGCACCTGCGATTTGACGGTATAAGATAGAACCAAAAGTGTGGTTTTCTATCACTACTGTTGTTCGTTCATTTTCTTCACTTGCTTTTGGATGCCAAGCAACTAGGAATTTTCCCGGATGGTATTTACTAAATTTGATTAATCCGCTCATCGCGTAACGCGTAACGTGTACATTTACAGGAGACATAAATATAGAGACTTGTAAACGCTTGTCTTTAAAATATTCACTTTCATACACTTCTTCAATAACGACAACTTTCCCATCTACGGGAGCCAAAATTTGGTTTTCATCAAGTACAGCCAATCTTTTTGGGTTCCTGAAAAATTGTAAAATAATAATCAAAATCAAAAAAGCACTAATTTGAATCGCTTTTTTCACCCACTCAATATCTACAAATTGATCAGATATTAATAATACTACAGCGGTAAACATGATACCTAATAAAATGGTCTTGGTTCCTTCTTTATGAAACATAATTTAAAATTTGATAAAATAAAAATACTATTGGCGCTACAAATATAACACTATCTAATCGATCTAATACACCTCCGTGTCCAGGCATTATTTTTCCGCTGTCTTTTACGGCTGCGATACGTTTGAATTTTGATTCTATTAAATCCCCAATAGTGCCAAAAACACCCACTATTAAGGCGATAACAATCCAAATATAAAGATTAACTTCAGCAATTTGAATATAATATTTAGCAATAATGTAACTAGCTATAACTGCAAAAAAAACTCCTCCAAGAAAACCTTCGATGGTTTTTTTAGGAGATATCCGTTCAAATAACTTGGTTTTACCGATGGATTTCCCAACGATATAAGCAAAAGAGTCATTCGTCCAAATCAAAATAAAAATACTAATTAAAATTTTTGGATTATAACCTGCTTTCCCAAAAGGAATCTTTGTCATAATAATAAAAGGAAGAATAATATAACCTAATAAATATATATACTTCGAAAACGAATCTATTTTTGTGGTTTTGTTATCAAAAAGAAAATGAATACATTTTATAGAAACCATTAGTGTAGTAACTAGAACGGCAAGATCAAAATCCTTATTGAATTTTAAAAACAAAAAAACACCTTGAGTAGCTATAGAAATTTGATAAAAAAAAGCATAGCTCAATGATGCTATTATAAAAGGTACTATTTTATTTATTTTTACTAACGAACAAAACTCGACTGTTGCCACTAGTAGAAAAGCACCAAAAAGCACAAAAAAACTTTCGGTTGAATATAAGATACAGGCTATTAGTAGAATTACATAGACAGCACCTGATAAAGATCTCTTGAGGGTTTCATTCATTTTAAAGATCTTCTAAAAGCAATAAATAAAGGTTCTTAGCAGAACTTCCGTATTGAGTAAAATCTTCTTCTTTTGCCTTTTCAAAATATTTTATAGCAGTAATATTGGTAGGGTAGTCTCTTTCATACTTCTTTTTGATAGCGCTTAGTCCATCAGTTTTTAAAGCAAGAATCTGACTTGTTTTTGCATAAACAATAATATTGACTGGTAATTCGTTTGGCTTGTGTTGTTTGATTTGTTTTGATGAAAATAAAACGGAGCCTTCGTCGGCAATTAGGTTTTCACAACCAGAAAATAAAAATTTAGGTTTTGTTACTTTGATATAACAAAGTTTGTTTTCTTCTAATAAACCATAAAGAGTTGGCTCGTAGCATATCACTTCACTTTCAAACCAATCATTTTCTTCAAGGATGTTTTCAAATTGTTCCTTAACTTCTTCCTTGCTTTCACAGTATAAAAATTTACCTCCATTTTTCTTGAAATTAAAAATAAATTGTTCGTCAATAGACAAGTTGTTTTCAGGAAAAGAAATGTTGTCTTTGTCATTATCTTCTTCTGAAGCTGCACTAATAGAACCAAAAAATTTGCTGAAAATGCTCATATTGTGATAAGGGACTTTATTTGTTAAGTGAAAAACGTTCAAAGATAAAAAAATCTTAATTCAAAAGTCATTTTTTGAATTAAGATTTTTAAATTAATTATATTTGATACTCTTGTTAAGAGACTACTTCACCAAGATTTTTGTCAAAAGACCTCTTTCCGAAAATTGTTTCTAAATCATCTTTGAAAATAACTTCCTTCTCAATTAAAATATCAGCAAGCTGATTTAACTTGTCTTTGTTTTCTTCTAAGATTTTAATAGCTCTTTGGTATTGACTTTCAATTAATAACGATATTTCATTATCGATGATTTTTGCTGTCTCATCAGAATATGGTTTTGAAAAGCTATATTCACTTTGACCTGTTGAATCGTAATATGTTACATTTCCAATTTTATCATTTAAGCCATAGATTGTTACCATAGCTCGAGCTTGCTTAGTTACTTTTTCTAAATCACTTAATGCACCAGTCGAAATTCGGTTAAAAGTGATTTTTTCAGCTGCTCTACCTCCCATAGTAGCACACATTTCGTCTAGCATTTGATCCGTACGTACAATTTGGCGTTCTTCAGGTAAGTACCAAGCGGCACCTAAACTTTGTCCTCTAGGTACAATAGTTACTTTGATTAATGGAGCTGCATGTTCTAGCATCCAACTTATTGTGGCGTGTCCTGCTTCATGTATTGCAATTGCTTTCTTTTCCTCAGGAGTTACAATTTTGTTTTTCTTTTCTAAACCACCTACGATTCTATCTACTGCATCTAAGAAATCTTGTTTGTCGACAGCCGTTTTATTGTAACGAGCGGCGATTAACGCTGCTTCATTGCATACGTTAGCTATATCAGCACCAGAAAAACCGGGAGTTTGTTTGGCTAAAAAGTCTAAATCGAGACCTTCTACTTTCTTTAAAGGAGCTAAGTGTACTTTGAAAATTTCAGCACGCTCACGAATATCTGGTAAATCAACAAAAATTTGTCTGTCAAAACGTCCAGCACGCATTAAGGCTTTGTCAAGTACATCGGCTCTATTGGTTGCTGCTAATACAATAACATTGGTATTACTGCCAAAACCATCCATCTCTGTTAATAATTGATTCAACGTGTTTTCACGTTCGTCATTACCACCTGACATATTGTTTTTTCCTCTAGCTCTACCTACAGCATCTATTTCATCGATAAAGATGATAGATGGAGATTTTTCTTTTGCTTGTTTGAATAAATCACGTACTCTTGAAGCACCTACTCCTACAAACATTTCAACAAAATCAGAACCTGATAATGAGAAAAATGGTACTTGTGCTTCGCCAGCAACCGCTTTAGCTAATAATGTTTTTCCTGTTCCAGGTGACCCTACAAGTAAGGCTCCCTTTGGGATTTTACCACCTAAGTCGGTGTATTTACTAGGATTTTTTAGGAATTCTACAATTTCCTGTATTTCTTCTTTTGCTCCTTCTAGTCCAGCTACATCTTTAAATGTGGTTTTAACATCAGTCTTTTCGTCAAAAAGTTTCGCTTTTGATTTTCCAATGTTAAAGATTTGTCCACCGCCACCGCCACTGCCACCAGACATTTTACGCATGATAAATAACCATACTCCAATAATGATGATTATAGGTAGTAAACTAATTAAAATATCTGACCAATTACTTTTCGCTAAAAAATTAAAATCTTTTAGTTTTCCTTCTGCAACTGCTTTTTCTAACTTAGTTTGAAAAAGTTGATCATTTCCTATTTCAAAAGTATATTGAGGACCTTTAGTATTTGGTCTGTCAAAAATATCTTTGGATACTTTTTTGTGTTCAGCTAACTTTAAAGCATCTTGTTTTAAAAACACTTCAGCTTCAGTTTTATTATAAACAATCACTTTTTCAATTTGTCCTTTTTCTAAAAAGACATTGAATTTAGATGAGGTTAATTGCGCAGGTTCCTGCATATTTGAACCACCTGTAACGAAGCTAATAAATAAGAAGATAAGCAGTATGGCTGTATAAACTAACCAAGGACTTATTTTAAATTTATTTGGAGTTGGATTATTATTTTTTGCCATTCTATTTTTGGTTGTCTTTTAGTATTTATTTTCTATAGTGGTGATTTTAGCATCTCCCCATAAACTTTCAATATTATAATATTCTCTAATGTGTTTTTGAAAGACATGTACAACAATGTTAACGTAATCCATCAATACCCATTCAGCATTATCAGTTCCTTCAACATGCCAAGGCTTGTCTTTTAATTCTTTTGAAACTGTTTTTTGGATGGAGTTTACAATGGCATTAACCTGTGTGTTTGAGTTTCCGTTACAAATAACAAAATAATCACAAACGGAAGTGTCTATTTCTCTTAAGTCAAGAATGTCAATATCATTACCTTTTACTTCTTCTATTCCCTTAATGATGTTAGCTAAAAGATCATCATTGTTTATTTTTTTTTTCGTCATGAACTATTTTGTGTGTATAAGTTTGCAAAGTTATCATTTTTTGTCGTTATTTTTGAACCTTAACATAATATTAAATTCAAGTTCCCAAATAATTGTAATGAAACTTATCAAACTCAGTGCCATAGATTCTACTAACGACTTCCTCAAAGAGTTGTCATCTCAACAAGAGATTGATAATTTTACTGTTGTTACTGCCGAAATTCAAACAAAAGGCAAAGGTCAAATGGGAGCTATTTGGGTTACGGAAGAGGGTAAGAATCTAATAATGAGTCTCTTTGTTAAGGATTTTTTGTTAGGTGTAGAAGGGATTTTTAATCTCAATGTTGCTGTCGCGGTTTCAATTATTCAATCATTGCAAAATTTCAATATTCCTGATTTGAGTATCAAATGGCCAAACGACATTATGTCATATCATTTTAAAATAGGTGGCATTTTAGTTGAAAATAGTATAAAAAGTGATGGCAGTGTCAATTCAGTAATTGGTTTAGGACTAAATGTAAATCAGATGAACTTTGATAATTTACCCAAAGCTTCTTCATTGGCATTAATTTGTAAATCAGAATTTGATAGAGAAAATATATTATCTGAAGTAATTAAAAAAATTCAAGAAAATCTCCATTTGATGGAAGAGAATATTGATACGCTATGGTTGTCTTATACTAATCTACTTTTTAAAAAAGGAGTTCCTATGGCTTTTAAGAATTCTGTGTCTAATGAGAATTTTATGGGAATTATTCAAGGAGTTTCTTCTTGTGGGAAATTACAGGTTTTATTAGAGGATCATTCTGTTGGCGAATTTGGAATTAAAGAAATTCAAATGTTCTATTAGTGATATTCTAATAAAAAAAAATCCCTTTTAGTAATTTTAAACTAAAAAGGATTTTTTGTATATTAGGATAAGATTTTGATGTTTTATAGCTTACCCATGTTACTAGCCAATGTTTCTATAAATTTACTAATTGGACCTTTAACCATCATCGCCATCATAGCGTTAAATTGTCCTTCAAAGTCTAATTTTACTGTAGATGAGGATTCTGTAATACTTTCAATGTTAGCGATTAATGTGAAAGGAAGTTTATCTGAACCAGCACCAAGTATAATTTTATTAGGAACTGTTTTTTCTCTCATTTTAAGTTGAATTTCAGGCATGCCTTTTAATCCAAAAATAAAAGAATCATCACCAATAACTTCAAATTTAGCAATGTTATCAGGCATTAACTTTTCAAAGTTTTTTACATCAGTCAAAGAATCAAATAATTCTTGAGCTGATTTTTCTACAGTTACTTTAGGGCTTTCTAAATTCATTCTTGTTTATTTTTCAATAGTTGCTACATTCCAAGTTGAAGGCGTGACACTCCATTCTCTTAAAGTGGCTTCTTCTTTTTCAGTAATATAATTTTTTGCAACGGCAAGGTTTAACAAGTTTTGGTAGTTGCTTAAAGTGTATAAGTCAAGTTTTGCATTTTTAAAGTTTTGTTCTGCTACATCAAAACCATAGGTAAAGATAGCGGCCATTCCTTTAATGTTAGCTCCCGCAGCACGTAAAGCTTCAACTGCCATTAGGCTAGAGTTTCCTGTGCTAATCAAATCCTCTACAACAACAACATTTTGTCCTTTTTGCAAAAAACCTTCTACTTGGTTCTGACGACCGTGTTTTTTTGGTTCTGGACGTACATATACAAATGGAAGTCCCATAGTTTCAGCCACAAGGATTCCTATTCCTATTGCTCCAGTAGCAACTCCAGCAATGACATCTGGCTTACCAAATTGTTTTTCTATATTTTTTGAAAATTCATCTCTCACATAGTTTCTTATGGCTGGAAAAGATAGAATTAATCGGTTGTCACAATAAATAGGTGACTTCCATCCAGAAGCCCATGTAAAAGGATTTCCTGGATTCAATTTAATTGCATTTATTTGTAAAAGCAATTCGGCTGTTTTTTCGGCTGTATCTTTATTAAAAATCATAGTACAAATGTATAAAGTTTTTGTGAACGACAAACCACTTTTTTTGACAAATAAAATTTCAAAAGAAACCGATTTTCAATTATTTCTATTAGAAAGTATTGATATCAAGCAACTTATTGTGAAAATTTTTCAAAATAAAATTCAAAAAGCCTATCTCTATCATCCTGATGAACGAGAAATTTTAAAGACTTTAAAGACAAAAATCCCTGTAAACAAAGCAGGTGGAGGCTTAGTGTATAACAAAAAAGGAGAAGTTCTTTTTATTTTTAGGAACGGAAAATGGGATTTACCCAAGGGAGGAACTGAAAAAGGAGAAGAAATTGAACAAACCGCTATGCGTGAAGTAGAAGAAGAGACTGGCGTTAATCAATTAAGGGTGATAAATAAGCTTCAAAAGACTTATCATGTATTTAAACGTAACGGAATTTATAAGCTTAAGATTACACATTGGTTTGAAATGCAGTCTGATTTTGAGGGAACTCCTCAAGGACAATTAGAAGAAGGGATCGAAAAAGTAGCTTGGTTTAGTCCTGAAGAAATCCCAAATGTATTAAGAAATTCCTACGAAAACATTAAATTACTGTTTGAAGAAAATAAAGATTTAAAAATAAACTGATTTTATTTTACTAATTTTTATAAAAAATAAAAGACTAATTATCTTACGGTAATTAGTCTTTTTTATGCTGTAAATTAATGTTTATGTGAGATTTATCACTATAAATATTTTTTCCTTTCTGTTGATTACTTTTTTTTTGATATTTACAAATAGTTTTTATCTATTGATAAGGTTTTTTCGATAATAATAATTTTGTAAATTAGCTAACAACATTTATTAAATAAAAACTACATATATAATGGAAAACAATAACAATAATAATAATACGGGTTATAATGCAGATATTGAAAGTAAATGTCCTTTTTCTGGAGGTGGTGACGTCAAAAAAACAGAAGGTTCAGGAAGACGAAATAATGATTGGTGGCCTAATCAGTTAAAATTAAATATTCTTCGTCAACATTCTTCTTTGTCAAATCCTATGGGAACTGCTTTCAATTATGCCGAGGAATTTAAAAGTATTGACTTTGAAGGTTTAAAGAAAGATATTTTTGATTTAATGACTGATTCTCAGGATTGGTGGCCAGCTGATTATGGCCATTATGGTCCTTTTTTTGTTAGAATGGCTTGGCACAGTGCTGGTACTTATCGTATTGCAGATGGTCGTGGTGGGGCAAGTTCAGGGAGTCAGCGTTTTGCACCATTAAACAGTTGGCCAGATAATGTGAATTTAGATAAAGCACGTTTGTTGCTTTGGCCTATAAAAAAGAAATACGGAAAGAAAATATCATGGGCTGATTTAATGGTTCTTACAGGAAATTGTGCTCTTGAATCTATGGGGTTAAAAACGTTTGGTTTTGCTGCAGGCCGTGAAGATATTTGGGAGCCTGAAGAAGATGTGTATTGGGGTGCCGAAAAGGAATGGTTAGCAGATAAACGGTATTCAGGAAATCGTGAGTTAGAAACTCCTCTTGCAGCAGTTCAAATGGGACTTATTTATGTAAATCCCGAAGGACCTAACGGAAATCCTGATCCACTTGCCTCAGCACGAGATATTAGAGAAACTTTTAAACGTATGGCGATGGATGATGAAGAAACGGTGGCACTTATTGCTGGCGGTCATACT
The DNA here is from genome assembly GCF_049590715.1 of Flavobacterium sp. Lineage (GTDB taxonomy): Bacteria > Bacteroidota > Bacteroidia > Flavobacteriales > Flavobacteriaceae > Flavobacterium. The sequence continues at coordinate 8,734 of NZ_JBAWDL010000067.1, read as the reverse complement.
TTTGGTAAAACACATGGAGCCGCTGACCCTGTACAGTATGTAGGTAGCGAACCAGCAGCAGGAGGTATAGAGGCTCAGGGATTGGGATGGAAAAACACCTTTAATAGTGGGAATGGTGAACATACCATAAGTAGCGGACTTGAAGGAGCTTGGACAACCACACCTACAAAATGGAGTAATAATTATTTCGAAAATCTTTTTGGTTTTGAATGGGAGTTAACAAAGAGTCCTGCAGGTGCTCATCAATGGAAACCTAAAAATGGAGCTGGTGTAGGGACTGTGCCAGATGCTCATAATTCTTCAGTAAAACATGCGCCTTTCATGCTTACCTCTGACTTAGCTTTGAGAGAAGACCCTATATATGCGCTAATATCAAGGCGTTTTTTTGAAAATCCTGATGTTTTTGCTGATGCATTTTCCCGTGCTTGGTTCAAATTGACACATCGTGATATGGGTCCTATAGATCGTTATTTAGGCCCCGAAGTTCCAAAAGAAGAATTGATATGGCAAGATCCTATTCCAAAACCTAGTTATGATCTTATTGATTCTCATGATATTGCAGTTTTAAAGGATAAGATACTAGAATCAGGATTATCAGTATCTCAATTAGTTTCTACGGCTTGGGCTTCGGCAACTACTTTTCGCGCTTCGGATAAGCGTGGTGGAGCCAATGGTGCTAGAGTCGCTCTAGTTCCACAAAAACATTGGGAAGTAAATAATCCAGAGGAATTAGCTAAAGTTATCGGGACGCTAGATAGAATCAAAGTATTATTCAATAATAATCAAACAACGGGTAAACAAGTGTCGCTTGCTGATTTGATTGTATTAGGAGGATGTGCAGGAGTGGAGAAAGCAGCAAAAAACGCTGGATTTGCAATTACTGTTCCTTTTACACCAGGAAGGAGGGATGCTAATCAAGAGCAAACAGATGTCGAATCATTTGAAGTCTTAGAACCCATAGCAGATGGTTTTAGAAATTATATAAAATCAAATTACACACTATCTCCTGAAGAATTGTTAGTTGATAAAGCACAGTTGATGACATTGACCTCACCTGAGATGACTGTTTTAATAGGAGGAATGCGTGTTCTAAATACAAACTTTAACCAATCTAAACATGGTGTGTTTACAAATCGACCAGAAGTGCTTACAAATGATTTTTTTGTAAATTTAATTGATATGAGTATCACATGGAAAGAAAGCTTAGAATCACAAACTTTTTTTGAAGGACGTGATCGCATTACTGGTGATTTAAAGTGGACGGGTACTCGAGTAGATCTTATTTTTGGTTCAAATTCTGAACTTAGAGCTTTGGCAGAAGTTTATGCTTGTGAAGATGCCAAAGAAATGTTTGTTAACGATTTTGTAAAAACGTGGAGCAAGGTGATGAACCTAGATCGTTTTGACTTGGTTTAGACTAAAATAGAAATAAAAAAGGGAAGACGATTTGATGCCAAATTGCCTTCCCTTTTTATGTTTTAAACTAGTTTACAGACTTTTTTTATAAATACTGTAAATTGTATTGATAGTTTTTTCATCTATTACGCTGTCTACTTCATTTTGAATATAATGAAGTTTAAAAGCGGTAATGGTAGCTTTCAAATTATTGGTATCGTATCCTATAATACGTAAAGCCTGTACAATATTAAAGTCAGATGGAGCGGGTTCTAGTGTGTCGTCAGGCCATAATCCAAATCCGTTTTCAGACAAAGTTTTCCATGGAAATAATGCACTAGGGTCTTTTTTTCGAGACGGAGCAATGTCAGCGTGTCCTATAATATTTTCTTTAGGGATGTTGAATTCTTTTTGAAGCTTGCTTAATAAAGCCATTAAACTGGTAATTTGAGCTTCAGAAAAAGGTTCTGAACCATTATTGTCTAATTCGATACCTATAGAATTAGAATTCATATCTTTGATTTTCCCCCAAGATCCTGTACCTGCATGCCATGCTCTTAAATAATCATTAAGCATTTGGATTACACGACCATCATCCCCTATGATGTAATGAGCACTAACTTGTGTTCGCGTAAGTGTAAACGTTCTAATGGTTTGTTCTATTGAATCTTGAGCAGTGTGATGCAGAATGATAAAATTAGGCTTTCTTAAGTTAAAATTTACCGTACCAATCCATTCTGTTTCTCTTCCATTTTGTAGTGTTTTGTTTCCTGTTTTTGTAATTGTATCACTAAAACGGTACAAAACATTCGAATAAGAGGTGTCAATGCTGATAACTGTTTTAGATACAACAGGTAAAGTTTTGGACTCATGTTCCGAAATTTTATCTTTTAAGACCTTTAATTTTTCTATATATTCTTTTTCGGTAGCTTTGTGTGGATTACTACCGCATGAAGCAATAAGGAGTAATATAAATAAGGAATATATTGCGTTTTTCATTTTTCAAACTTGGATATTGAGTAAATTATTTCTCCTTTCTAGTTTTTCTAGATTTCTTAGAACCTTTTCCCTGTTGGTTTTCTATCCACTCTTTATATATTACTTTTTGGTCAGGATTCAAATACTCATTTATTTTTCGAGTAGTTGTTTCAGATAGCGCTTGAATCTCTTTAGATTTTTGTTCTTGTCCTACTTTCTCATCCTTAATAATGATCCCTTGGTCTCTGATAGTTTCTTTCATGACATTGCTTATAGCAATTTCTTGTAAAGCATCTAGTTTAAGTTCTGGTTTCATTTTTTTCATTATTTCAGCAACCGTTTCTTCAACTGGAATTTCTTTTGGCTTTTCTGGTTCATTATTTCTTAAATCTGAATCCAGTCGTTGTCTTCCATAACCTCCTCCTCCGTAACCATTTCCATAGTTGCTACCATAACCATTTCCATATTGAGCGGAAACAGTTGTAATTGTAACTAAGAATAGCATAATAAAAACTTTAGATTTTATATTTTTCATAAATTTCGTTTTATAAGAATTTAAAAATAATGTCTTTAATTTATGCAGGTTCTCCGTAAAGATCAAATTCAGTAGCTTCGGTTATTTTAATCATAGCAAAATCACCTGTTTTTAAATAATGTAGTGAAGCGTCAATCAATACTTCGTTATCTACGTCTGGACTGTCAAATTCAGTACGCCCTACAAAATGCTGTCCTTCTTTACGATCAATAATACATTTGAAAACTTGACCTATTTTTTCTTGATTCAAATCCCAAGAAATTTGCGATTGCAATTCCATGATTTCATTAGCACGAGCTTGTTTTACATCGTCTGGAACATCATCTTCTAGTAAGTAGGCGTGGGTATTTTCTTCATGGGAATAAGCAAAACATCCCATACGATCAAATTTCATTTCTTGAACAAAGTCTTTCAAAATTTCAAAATCTTCCTGAGTTTCTCCAGGGTATCCTACTATAAGTGTCGTACGGATTGCCATTCCAGGAACTGCAGCTCTAAAATCTTTCAATAATTGAGTTGTTTTAGCTTGAGTTGTTCCACGACGCATTGATTTCAAAATAGAATCAGAGATATGTTGCAACGGAATATCAATGTAGTTACAAATCTTAGGTTCACGCTTCATTAGTTCTAAAACATCCATAGGGAAACCAGTTGGGAAAGCATAATGCAAACGAATCCATTCAATACCTTCAACAGCTGCTAAAGCTTCAAGAAGTTCGGCTAAATTTCGTTTTTTATAAATGTCAAGACCATAATATGTTAAGTCTTGTGCGATCAAAATCAATTCTTTAACCCCATCACTAGCCAAACCTTGTGCCTCTTTAACTAATTTTTCAATTGGTTGAGAAACATGTTTTCCTCTCATAATCGGAATAGCACAAAAACTACACGGTCTATCACAGCCTTCGGCAATTTTCAAATACGCATAATTTTTAGGTGTCGTAGTCAAACGTTCTCCTAATAATTCATGCTTATAATCAGCTCCTAAAGCTTTTAGTAATTGTGGTAACTCAGTAGTCCCAAAAAACTGGTCTACATTAGGAATCTCTTTTTCTAAATCAGGTCTGTAACGTTCAGACAAGCATCCAGTCACAAAAACTTTGTCAACCAGTCCTTTTTCTTTCTTGTCGGCATATTCTAAAATCATGTTAACTGACTCAGCTTTAGCATTGTCAATAAATCCGCAAGTGTTGATTACAATGATGTTTCCTTCCCTCTCAGCAGGTGCTTCATGTTCTACTTCCTTGCCATTAGCACGAAGTTGTCCCATTAAGACTTCACTATCATAGATATTCTTTGAACACCCAAGGGTGATTACGTTGATTTTATTCTTTTTTAAAGACTTGGTTCTCATAGTTTTGTAAATTGGAGTGCAAAATTACGTTTTTTTATCCAATCCCCATTAGTTTAAGTAGGTTTTAGAATGTTTTTTAGGAGCTATTTCCTGCTGTTCGCTATATCTCTTATGTCCGCTATCGCTACCACAAGAGGATGCCGCTGCCATCAGGGCTAAAAAAAATCCGTTCCAAATTCATGAAACGGATTCAATATAATCTTTTGTTGTTATAATTCGAATAATAAAGTCAATGAAACAGAGTTGGTTTTAGTGTTTAATTGAGCTCCATCAGTAAAACCTTGGGTAAAAAATCCTTGTTGTGAGTTTCTTCTTGCGGTTGCATAAGATAAATCTAATTTAGTTGAACCAAAATTATAACCAATACCTGCCGAATATCCATTTAAATCTCCCATTATGGTAGTGTTCTCATATGGACTTTGTTCAAAACGATATCCTGCTCTTAGGCTTAATGCTTTGATTTTGTATTCACCACCCAGTCTATATTCGTAACTATTATTGAGTTCGTTTGAAATCTCATTATTGATAGTTTTGTTGCGACTATCTCTTTCTTTAGAGTAACTGGTAGAGCTGTAATCCTTATTACTAATGTCAAAACTTAGTAAACCTTTTTTGCCAAAAACATAAGCTATACTTCCAGTTAGTTTGCCTGAAGTTCTTAATTGGTAGGTATCGTAAACAACGAATTGATTTGAATCAATATCAGTATCCGAAAAATTTGGATTTGGAGGGGATCCAAAGCCAAAACCAGATGAAACTAGATTTTGTCTAATTTCATCATTCAAGTTGTACCAAGTAGGGGATTCATAAGCTAAACCTAGGCGTAATTCTTTTGTAGCTTTAATGATAGTTCCTAGTTGAAAAGAAAAGCCAGAGCCATAGGTATAGATTTCATTTTCAAATGAAGTGCTTACTAAGTCTATAGCGTTGCTGTTCGGGTTATCATTGTCTTCGTAAAAAAGGGTATTTTGTCTAAAATCAGTAAAGTGGGTATTTATGTTCAATCCAACATAGATTTTGTCTTCATAAGCCGCTGATGCATTAAAGGATAATTTTCCATTGTATCCTGTTGATGTAATTGTGTTTTCGTGGTAGTAATTTCCGCCACTAGGTACATTAGAAGTATACATGGTGTTGTTGTCATCATTACTGTCAACTGCATTTATAAGGTAGCCTTCGTATCCTAAAAAAGCTTGTTGGTCAATATAGTTCAGTTGGTAGTAATTGTTATCTAAAATTACTCCTAGAGGAATACCTGCTTGGTTTTTACTTGGATTTGCATTAGCAAAACTTAAAAAATAATCGCCAACAGAATTTGTAGGGTTTGTTCCAGAAGCTGCTATTGAATTGTTGAAGTTGTTAGTGTTGTCGTAATTAATACCTAATGCAAATTTATTCCAACCCGTGTTTGGGTCCATATTATTAAAAACAAAAACAGCACCTGCTTGGTTTAAGCTTAGATTGTTGGTGTTCTTAGTATTTTTACTTCCAAAATAATCAGCATCATTTTTGGTGTTGAAATTACTTAAAGTAATTCCCATTTCGTTGTTTGCAAAAACAGACGAACCAGCTGGGTTTACACTTAAAGAGGATAAATCGCCTCCTAAGGCTCCAAAAGCACCACTCATCGCTCTGAAACGAGCTGTTCCATTGAGGTTGTCTTGTGAATAACGAACTGCATCTCTAACGTCTTGTGCCTGCAAGCCATTAAAAGAGAATCCTACAACAAGTATGATTAAGTATTTTTTCATGATTTCTTGTAATATTAGTTATAATTTAAAAGCAATGAAGTTTTACCTTCCTCTTCTACCACTGCTAGAGCTTCCACTACTTGAACCTCCATAGCTTCTACCACTTGAAGAGCTAGAACTTGAGCTAGGTCTTGAATAGGTGTCATTATTGGAGCTAGGTGTGTAAGAGCGAGTTGGTGTACTCTCTCTGCTAGTGCTAGGGGTGTAGGTACGAGTTGGTGTACTGCTTTCTCTTCTAGTATTGTTAGAAGAAGAATCATAAGAGCGTGAAGTTGTATTGCTGCTACTGTTTCTTGAAAACACTGGTGCAGCAGTCGGACTGCTGTAGCTACGTCGGCTGGTAGTGTTACTTTGTGAGCTTCTTGCTGATGTACCACTATTATAGTTTCTGGAATTGATAGAGTAATTCCCTCGACTGGTATTACTAGTGGAACGTACTCGGTTGTAGGAGTTATTAAAGTAATTGTTATTGTATGAGTTATATCCATACGAGTTCCATCCGTATCCGTAATATGGATTATTCCATCCTGCTCCATAGTAAGGGGAGTTCCATCCGTAATATCCATAAGAATAAGGTGCTCCCCATCCGTAGTTAGAGTAGCCCCATCCTGAATAACCCCAGTAAGAGTATGGATATCCATATCCGTAGTTTATTCCCCAGTTGTTGTTTGGGTAGATGTTGATGTTGGTTCTTGCATAGTTGTTTCCCCAATCAGCATAATGATTATCTGGGTTTTGGTTTTCGTCATAATGGTTGTAATTTTCTACATCAGTGAAAATTTCATTTGATTGAGATTCATTTTGCAACGATTTAAAATAGCCTGTGTAGGCGTTATTTTGGTTTGATCTTTGGGTCGTTTGAGTACGTTGTACACTTGATCCACCATAGATACCATCATTATCATAATAGGAACTATTTTGATAAGAACCACAAGATGATAGTAAGATACTACTAAAGCTAAATAGTATATAAAGGGAAGCTTTTTTGAGTGGAAAAATATAAGTTTTCATATCTGTATGGTTTTTTATTGTTGCACAATACAAAAATAGTTAGTTTTGCGGAACTATTTAGTTAAAATAATAAAACAAAATTTGTGCCAAACTATTCAATATGAGTAAGAACCTTACCACACGATCAGAAGATTATTCAAAATGGTATAACGAGCTGGTTGTAAAAGCCGATTTAGCAGAAAATTCAGGAGTTAGAGGCTGTATGGTTATTAAACCTTACGGTTATGCGATTTGGGAAAAAATGCAAGCAGAGTTAGATCGTATGTTTAAAGAAACAGGACATCAAAATGCTTATTTTCCTTTATTTGTACCGAAAAGTATGTTTGAAGCCGAGGAGAAAAATGCAGAAGGATTTGCAAAAGAATGTGCTGTTGTTACGCATTATAGATTGAAAAATGATCCAGATAGACCTGGGAAATTGATGGTTGATCCAAATGCAAAATTAGAAGAAGAGCTTATTGTTCGTCCTACTAGCGAAGCTATTATTTGGTCAACCTATAAAGGATGGGTGCAATCGTATAGAGATTTACCGTTATTAATCAATCAATGGGCTAATGTGGTTCGATGGGAAATGCGTACGCGTTTGTTCCTAAGAACGGCAGAATTTTTATGGCAAGAAGGACACACTGCTCATGCTACACGTGTAGAAGCTATTGAGGAATCAGAAAAGATGATGAATGTGTATGCTGATTTCGCTCAAAATTTCATGGCAATTCCGGTAGTTAAAGGATTAAAAACTGAAACCGAGCGTTTTGCTGGTGCCGAAGAGACCTATTGTATTGAAGCATTGATGCAAGATGGGAAAGCATTGCAAGCAGGTACTTCGCATTTCTTAGGACAAAATTTTGCAGAGGCATTTGATGTGAAGTTTGCAAACGCCGAAGGAAAACAGGAATACGTGTGGGGAACTTCATGGGGAGTGTCAACACGTTTGATGGGGGCGCTAGTAATGACGCATTCTGATGATCAAGGATTGGTGTTGCCTCCAAATTTAGCTCCAATACAAGTTGTTATTGTACCTATATATAAGACGGATGAACAATTGGCTGCTATTAGAGCAACTGCAACCGAATTGATGACTAATTTTAAAAAACTAGGGATCTCAGTTAAGTTTGATGATAGAACGACTCAAAAACCAGGATTTAAATTTGCTGAATGGGAATTAAAAGGGGTTCCTGTACGAATCGCTATAGGTCCAAAAGATTTAGAAAATGGAACTTTTGAGGTAGCTAGACGCGATACGCTTACAAAAGAGGTGAAATCTAGCGAAAAAATTGAAATTTATATAAATGATCTTTTAGGGCAGATTCAGAAAGATTTATTTGATAAGGCATTAGAGTACAGAAATACGCATATTACTGAAGTGAATGATTTTGAAGAATTTAAGTCTGTTTTGAATATAAAAGGAGGTTTTGTTTCGGCTCATTGGGATGGAACTGCAGCTACTGAAGAAAGAATAAAAGATTTGACAAAAGCGACCATTAGATGCATTCCTTTGGATAGCAAAGAGGAGTTGGGAACCTGTGTGTTTACTGGTGAAACGTCTAATAGGAGAGTTCTTTTTGCGAAAGCATATTAATTTTTTTAATTTTTTTTACTTGTGCTATTGTACGTTTGAAAAATAGGTGTATCTTTGCAACCGCAATAGAGAAGCAAGGCCCGTTCGTCTATCGGTTAGGACGCATGGTTTTCATCCATGTAAGAGCGGTT
>NZ_JBAWDL010000066.1:0-16646 GCF_049590715.1 Flavobacterium sp. | reverse complement strand
TAGTTACACAGAGAGTATTTGTGTTAATATGAAGCAAGTTATACTTTGAATATAGAATAAATGGATATATTATTATAGTGCTAAAGTTTTATTTTATGAAAATCTCTATGATTTTCTAAATTGAGCAAAGCGACTTGTTTACAAGAATAAGCCTATGGTTCATGTGTTTAAAAATTTTATGTGCTTAGTTTAAATTTCTTCTTTATAGTTTATCAAAAGATTCAAGAACTTACTATAGCTGTCTATTCCATCTTGTTGTTGATTAATTTTCAAAAAACGATCATAGAAAACGTGAAAAGCAGTTTCGATCGGTGATTGGTAACTTTTCCAAAATGCGTCACTTTCTTGGTAGTTTTTGATAATACCAGGATGAATGGTTTTCAATAACTTTTTAAACACTTTTTCGTCACGCATTTGCCAATTCCCTAAGCAATATCGGAGCGCATAACTATACCCTGCATATTTGAAATAAAGATTTTCATTTTTTACCGAAGCTAAAAACCCAATAAAATTACATTCACTTTCACTTCCATAGCCTAGCTGGTGTGCCATTTCATGTGCAGAAACAAATGGAAAATGAACCATAGGAATCTTATAATTAACTTGCGACTCATTAGTAAACGGATTTAGATAACCACCAAAACCCATATAGGTGAGCGGTAAGCTAATAATTGAAGGCTTTGAACTAAGATGTTTGAATTCGAAAAAAGTGTGTTTTTGAGCTAGATTATGATAGCTTATCACGTTCATTTTATAAACAGTATCTTGCGTATAAGGAAACACCACTTTTAAGCTGTCGTTAGGTGTGATTTGGCTATGAATAGCATTTGTTTTCAGGATTAGTTTTTGGGTAAAATCCAGTAATTGGGCATCGGAATAGTCTTTTTGAATGTTCATTTTTTCAAATAAAGGTTCACGATAGTAATTGAGTCCCCAGAGTAAGTGAAATGAAAAATAAACAACAGACAGATAACTCAAAATCGTTAAACTATTGTTCTTCCAATTTGTTTTCCATGATTTTCTTTTGTTCCAAAACCATTTTAAAATAAAAAAAATAAGAATTCCATACAATAAGTCACCAATCGAAAACGGAAAAATCCCTAAAGAAATTCGAAGTATTTTAGAACTAAAAAGATACAGCCCATTACTGTAATAGTATTCGATAAATTCAGGAAAAAAAGCGATTACTTTTAAAAATAATATTTGAATGATTAAGAATAATGGGAGGATGTATTTGGTTTTCACAAGATTGATTTTGAAAACGTAAATATAGCAATTTATGTGTTTAAATATTTTAGTTCAAAGCACACTAGATGATTCGGAAATTTTTAAATTTCAACACAGATTTGCTTCGCCAGTTCGCTGATGCTCGTGTCTCAGATTCCCACAAATTTATTTTTGCTAATTTCTATAATTTGTCAAATCTGTGTTCAAAAAAAACTATAAAAAAATCTGCGTGCACAAAATTCGCACGCAGATTCAGCACATTATAGTAATTAAATGGTTTTAAAGAAGACAAAGGATAGAAAAAAACTTAGTGACCTTTGTGCTTCCTTCGTGTTTAATAAGTTTAAGCAGGAATCTGCTGGCTCAAGCAATGCAGCGTTCCAAAACCCCAAATCAAATCAACCGCACTAATCCCAATAATTTCTCTATCAGGGAAACATTCTGCTAAGATATTCAAAGCCTTTCGGTCGTTTACATCATTAAAAGTAGGTACCAAAACACTGTTATTTAAAATCAAGAAATTTGCATAACTTGCTGGTAAGCGCAAGTCTTCAAAATCCAAACGTTTCGGCATTGGTAAGGTTACGATTACAGGAGATTTTCCGTCCTCTAGTTTAGCATTTTGCAAACGTTTCAAATTATCTTGAAGTGGTTTAAAGTTAGCGTCATCAGGATTCATTTCTATTATTGTTACAATCGTGTCTTCATTGATAAATCGAGCCAAATCATCAATGTGTCCGTGCGTATCATCACCTTCGACACCGTCGCCTAACCAAATAACATTGGTCACACCTAGATATTCTTTGAAAACTGCTTCGTAATCTGCCTTTGTAAATCCTGCATTACGTACCTGAATACTAGTGTGCATCAAACATTCTTCCGAAGTCAAAAGTGTACCGCGACCGTTTACATCAATCGCACCACCTTCTACAATTACTGGTTTTCCATTGTAAGTTACTTGTGTCAAAGGCATTTTTAAGCTCTCAGCAACTTTAGCAGGAACATGCTTGTCCAGTTGAAAGTTTTTGTATTTCGCCCAACCATTGAAGTTGAAATTCAAAGCTTCTCTTTTGCCGTCTTTGTATACAACAATTGGCCCCGAATCACGCATCCAACTGCGATTGGTTTTCTGAATGATAAACGAAACTTGCTTCAAGTTCACACGTGCTCTTTCCAGCATATCGTTAACTTTGGTCTTTAGTTTTTCGTCCGCCACCACAAGAAAAACCTTTTCATAAGTAGTCACTTTTTTAATAAACTCCACAAAAGCCCACTGAATCGCCTCGTATTTCCCTGGCCAATCGTTTCCGTTATGTGGAAAACAAAGTAAAATCCCCTCTTGTTTTTCCCATTCAGCAGGAAAACGTCTGTTTGTAGTTGTCATATAAACGAAGCTAAAATTTAATGACAGCAAATATAAGCATTCGCAAGGATTATAAAAACCAAAGCCCATAAAACAACCGCATTTCAGGATTTAGCTTCCATTTATTTAAGGAGCTAATTCTCGCTATTCGTTACAAGCTTATTGTTGTAACCCCTTTTTTCTTGGGGCAGGCAGGAGCTTCCTACGGTCGCTCTGCCTATCCCCAGAAAAAAATGGGCTTACAACAACAAGGCTTTCCACTTCTATCAAGGCTAAGATGTTTATTTTTGTAGGAAATACACTTTTATTAGATGATAATTTGTGCATGAAATTTGATTATATTTGAAAATATTTTTTAGTAAGAAACTAAAAATAGGTGTGAGCATGATGCTAGGAGAAACCCCAAAAAAAAAACAATATTTTATAATTATATAATAAAAACAAAATTATGAATAAATTAGTAGTGATAGTTTGTTTGTTCCTTTTTCAAATAGGAAAGAGTCAAACCATTTCAGAAACTCAAACTGTAAACGACACGATTTATTCTGAAAAACAAGTCGATATTAAACCGCAACCACCAGGAGGTAAAGCTAAGTATTGTGGTGAATTTGCAAAACGTTTTAGGATTCCAGAGAATTTTCAAGGTAAATTACATGTAAATTTTGTAGTAGAAAAAGATGGAAGTTTATCTAGTATTAAAGTGAAAAACGGTAATAAAAATTTAACTGAACAAGTTCAGAGGATTTTAGAACGTTTTCCAAAATGGACACCAGGTCAAAATAAAGAAAAAATTGTTCGAGTAAGTTCGTCAATTCCAATAATTATTCATCATATAAATTCTAATGGTGAAGTTAAATCAGCATTTGATGATCCTTTTTTCAAAAATGAAAACAAAAGAAACGGGTATTAATTCAGTTAGATACTAAAACAACAAGATTTCATTGCTATGTAATTTGAAACTAGTAAAAATGTGTATGTTTCTACTGTCCATCAGTTCGATTGTTTTTATTGTAGCATATGATAGCTTTTTATTAAAATGTATCGAGAATACGTTTTATAGCACTTCTCTTTAATTTTTATTATGAGAAAAATGCAAAAATTACAGCCCCGATAGCAGCGGTATCCTTTAAGCTCTTTCTTTAAGAGCATAAAGATATAGCGAATAGCGGGAGGGAGCTTTATTAAAACCTCTATCGTACAGCTCCTAAATGAGAATGTTGTTATGACATGTTTCAATAACGTATTTTGTTGTTTTCGTGGTCTTTATCACTTTTGTTTTTCATTATGTTAACATAAGAGTATGCTTAGAAATACTTAGTTAACAAAAATCAGCTTCTACTTAAAGATTTTATAACGCTGTCTTAATTCAAAGTGGGAGTCGTAAATCTATTTTTGTTCCAAACAAAAAAAACACAAACATGAAAAATTTTGGTATTTCGTTATTGACGGCTCTTTTTATCTTCACGAGTTGTGAAAAAGATACTTTAGACAGCAATGACAATCAAGAAATTGAATTAAATGAAGTTAACGAAGATGCAGCTACATTTAAAGAAATTGGCAGCATTACTATAGGCGGTGAAGCTGCGGCAGAAATTAGTGCGTATGACGAAAAGACTAAAAAACTGTTCACGGTAAACAACAGTGGAGTTAATCAGATTGACGTGGTGGATTTGACAGATCCTACGAATCCAAAAAAATTAACAGCGATCAGTTTATCAACCTATAATGGAGCTTCAAATAGTGTGGCTACTTATGATGGAAAACTGGCTGTAGCACTAGAATCGACTATTGACCGACAAGGAAACGGAAAAGTGGTCGTTTTTAACACGGCGGATAATAGCGTAATTAAAGAAATCGTGGTGGGGGCTTTACCTGATATGGTGACATTTTCACCAGACGGTAAATTCATTATGAGTGCAAATGAAGGCGAACCAAATGCTGATTATACGGTAGATCCTGATGGTTCTATCTCAATTATTGATGTGATGAATGGATATACAGCAACAACAATGAACTTTGCGAGTTTTGAAAGTCAATTGGCTAGTTTAAGAACTAAAGGATTCAGAATTTCGAAAACGGCTAAAAGTTTTGCTGCTGATATTGAACCAGAATACATTACAATCTCAGCCGATTCTAAAACGGCATGGGTTTCATTACAAGAAAATAATGGAGTTGCTAAAGTTGATTTGACTTCAAAAACGATTACAGCTATTTTTGGTTTGGGGTATAAAGATTTCAACTCAACTGCTAATGGAATTGATATTAGTGATAAAGATGGTAGTATTGTCTTTAATCCTTGGAAAGTGAAAGGGATGTATATGCCAGATGCTATTGCAAGTTATGCCGTAAACGGAACACCTTATTTTATCACAGCTAATGAAGGTGATGCTAGAGAATACGGAAGTTATGCAGATGTAAAAAGATTAGCAAAAATGACTTTTGATCCAACGGTTTTCCCTGATGCAGCAACTTTTAAAGCTGACGAGAAAATGGGGCGTTTGAACTTGATTTCAACTGAAGGAGATACAGACGGCGATGGTGATTTAGATGAGTTAATCAGTTTTGGAGCTCGTTCTTTCACGATTTGGAACGGAAACACTGGAAGTTTGGTTTTTGATAGTAAAAACGATTTAGACAAACGTTCTAATGATTTGGGAACATACGATGACGGTCGTAGTGATGACAAAGGTTCTGAACCAGAATCAGTAGTAGTGGCAAAAATGGGAGACAAAAATATTTTGTTTGTAGGTCTTGAAAGAACCGATACGGTAGTAGTTTATGACATTACTAATCCTGCAGCACCCGTTTATTTACAAAGCATCAAAACCGGCGACGCTCCTGAAGGATTGCTGTTTATTCCAGCTTCTAAATCGCCAACAAAAAGAAGTTTGTTAGTAGTGAGTAGTGAAGGGGATGGCGTTGTTAAAATTTTTCAGCCTAATTTGAAGTAAAAATAATCGATTTCTCAGTATGTACATTTTATAAACTGTAATACTAGTATAAAATGGACTAAAGTAAATCTACTTTAGTCCATTTTTAATTTTAAGGATATGATAATAGTTTATGCTGTTTGTAGTTAGTTGTTTGTTTCTGTTTTTAGCACTTTTGACTTTACGACTTTTAAACTTTCAAGTTATTTATCTGAGTAAAACATCTTATCTTTACATACAAAACGGATAATTGGATGTGTTTAAAAAACATCCTAGATATTAATAAATAAAAAAAATGGCAGAATTCATCAAAATATACGAAGACAAACCCAGCGAAGCGGCCATTGCCAAAGTCGTCAAAGTATTAAAAGCAGGTGGATTAGTAATTTATCCTACCGATACCGTTTACGGCTTAGGATGTGATATTACGAATACAAAAGCATTAGAACGCATTGCAAGGATTAAAGGAGTGAAGTTAGAAAAAGCTAATTTCTCCTTTATATGCCACGATTTAAGTAATTTGTCTGATTATGTACGTCAGATCGATACCGCTACGTTTAAGATTCTTAAAAGAGCATTGCCAGGGCCGTACACGTTCATTTTGCCAGGGAATAATAACCTACCAAAGGAATTCAAAAAGAAAACCACAGTAGGTATTCGTGTGCCGGATAATTCTATCGCGCTCGAAATCGTTCGTCAGTTAGGAAATCCGATTGTTACGACTTCTATTCGTGATGAAGATGAAGTGATTGAATACACCACAGATCCCGAATTGATTTTCGAAAAATGGCAAAACTTAGTCGATATGGTTATTGATGGAGGCTATGGAGACAATGTAGGTTCAACTATCATTGATTTATCTGAACACGAGCCAGTGGTGGTTAGAGAAGGAAAAGGAAGCTTGGATATTCTTTAAATAGCTAAACAATTTGGTTATAGTTTTTTGGAGTCATTAAGAAATTAAGTTTATTAGGTAGACTACAACCGCAAATTCGCTAATTTTTAAAATATTCTTTTTGAACCTAAAACGTAATTAGCGCTAATTAATTTACACCATTATAAATAGATTTTTATTTTAAAATTTGCGAATCAGCGGTTGTTTCTTTAGTCTGTTTTGTGAAAATTTCTTAATGGTTTTATTTTTAAGTAATCAATTGTTTAGTAACTCTTAGAAATTCGGTTTCAAATTGTATTTTTTATAGAAAGTATCAAGCACATTCACTACTTCATCAGCGGTATCTACAATTTTTATCAAATTCAAATCTTCAGGACTTACTGTTTTTTCACCTTCAATGAGAACTGATTTAACCCAATCAACTAATCCACTCCAGAAAGTTGTTCCCACAAGAATAATCGGGAATTTGGCTATTTTTTTAGTTTGGATTAAAGTCAATGCCTCAAACAATTCGTCCATCGTTCCAAAACCTCCCGGCATCACCACAAATCCTTGCGAATATTTAACAAACATGACTTTTCTAACAAAGAAATAGTCAAAATTCAAGTTTTTATCAGAGTCAATATAAGGATTAAAATGCTGTTCAAATGGCAAAACAATATTCAATCCTACAGATGGACCACCAGCTAAGTGCGCTCCTTTATTTCCCGCTTCCATAATTCCAGGGCCTCCACCAGTGATAACACCGTAGCCCGCTTTTCCAATTTTAAAAGCAATATTCTCTGCCAGTTGATAATATTTGTCTTCGGGTTGGGTTCTAGCAGATCCAAAAATAGTCACACAAGGCCCAATTCGTCCCATTGTCTCATATCCATTCACCATTTCCGACATGATTTTAAAAATCGCCCAACTGTCGTTTGTTCGTATTTCGTTCCAAGTTTTTTGTTTTAAACTGTCTTGGATTACTTTTTCTTCGTCATTATCAAAATCTTCTAATCTCATATTTTGGTTGGATTAACAACAACTCATGATTTAAAACAAGTCATTGTAGTTAGTTATTGTTTGGATTTGGAGCTTTATCCAGCTATCCGCTCTATCTTTGCCTGCCTAAAGGAGGCAGTCAAAGGATGCCGCTTCTATCTGGGCTAGTTCGTTCCTAACGAATATAACCTATTTTCATAAAAAAAGCCATTATTTAGGTACATATTTTTGCTGTTTTTATAAGAAATAACGCTTAAAATTCGTAAAACCCAGAGTATCTATAAATTAGAAATAAAGTTCTTTTAACTTCGTAAGAATAGATTTCTCATTGGTTATGTCCACAAAATAGTCCCGTTGCCATTCTTGTGTTTTTTGAGCTTGTTTACTAGTAGTAGTATCCCATGGAGGATAAACTCGGAAAGCACGTTTTCCCTCCTTCAAATCGGTTGAGAAAACACCTTTTGCGATCAGTATGCTTTTAGGAAAAACAAATTGCCCAAACTGAGTCTCCATTTGTGTATTAATAATCACTAAATCGATGTTGTCATTCTCGTCAAAAGGAGCAATAGGTCCTTCTGTTGTTCTTTTCCATAAAGTCACAAATTGTCCTGTTTTAGTTGGTGTTGTTTTGGCAGTTCTAAAAAGGGCTTTTTTATCATTAAATTGCAATTGACAGGCGTTGTACTCCTTGCTTTCATATTCTAAATTAATACTTTTGATGATTATATTTAAATGTATAAAAATAAGATCATTAGTTGTTTTTAAAAAATCAGGAATGATTAGCATACTATGGTGTTTTGTATAAATGAATTACATACAGAATCTAAGGTTGTTCACGACCAATAAACCGACCTTTTCCGGTCAAAAATGCAATTGCTTTAATTACATTTTTATCAATTGTTTCATCTGTTTTTAGGAATGAAAAATACTTAGCAATTTCTTTTTGTAAAGATGGTCTTAAAGAGTCGAAAACTAGTTGAGCCTCACTATTTTCAGTAAGTGCTTTTATGAATTTTGGATGCTGCAAAACGGTTCTGTCTTCAGTATCAATTTCAATAGTCATATCAATGGACTCACCAATTTTTTGAGGTGAATCTTTGAGCATCGTTGTATTGATATACAAACGCCATTCCCCGCTATATTTGACTAATGTTTGTTTGTAAGGCGCACTATTAATTAATCCCTTGATAGGAATTGGTCCTTTGTTTTTTCCAATTTCAGCAAAAAGCGCCTTTAGAATAGTTTCCGGAACAAGAACATATGGATTAATTCCTATGATGGCGATGATAGCTTGAAATGAATGCATAGCGCTCTAACTTTTTAAATCTGTGTTCCTGATTTTTCAACTCAATTCCTTCTTCAAAAACGTAGCTGTATAGCTTTTTTTATTTTTCGCCACTTCTTCGGGAGTGCCTTTTGCAACTAGCGTTCCGCCTCCTTTTCCACCTTCTGGGCCTATGTCGATTATGTAATCGGCTAATTTTATGACATCCATGTTGTGTTCGATAATCAGAATGGTATTTCCTTTTTCGACCAACTTGTTAATTACATCCATTAAAACACGAATGTCTTCAAAGTGCAGTCCTGTTGTTGGTTCGTCAAGAATATAGAATGTATTTCCAGTGTCTTTTTTAGATAATTCCCCTGCCAGTTTAATACGTTGTGCTTCCCCACCAGAAAGTGTCGTACTTTGTTGACCTAGCGTAATATATCCTAAACCAACATCCTGAAGCGTTTTTACTTTTCGATAGATTTTTGGAATCATTTCAAAAAACGGAACAGCTTCATCAATCGTCATATTTAATACATCAGAAATAGATTTTCCTTTGTATCTAATTTCCAGTGTTTCACGGTTAAAACGCTTTCCTTGACACGTTTCGCATTCTACATAAACATCAGGTAAGAAATTCATTTCAATGGTTCTTACTCCTGATCCTTGACACGTTTCGCAACGACCTCCTTTAACATTAAAACTAAAACGACCTGCCTTGTACCCACGAATCATGCTCTCAGGAGTCATCGTATATAACTTCCTTATTTCAGTAAAAACTTCGGTATAAGTAGCAGGGTTGGAGCGGGGTGTACGCCCAATAGGACTTTGGTCGATATCAATAACTTTATCAATATGTTCTAATCCTTCAATTTTCTTGTACGGTTGTGGTTTTTTGACACCATTAAAAAAGTGCGCGTTCAAAATAGGATAGAGTGTCTCGTTGATTAAAGTCGACTTTCCACTTCCTGAAACTCCTGTGACGCAAATCAATTTCCCTAAAGGCAAATCAATGGTAACATTCTTTAAGTTGTTTCCTGTTGCGCCAGTAAGTTTTAGTGATTTACCGTTGCCTTCACGACGATTTTCTGGAATTTCAAACTTCAATTTTCCATTTAAGTATTGTGCTGTAATCGTATCTGATGCAAGGGTTTCGGCTGGAGTACCTATACTGATAATCTCACCACCAAATTTCCCAGCTTTTGGTCCTATATCAATCACATAATCTGCACGTTCCATCATGTCTTTATCGTGTTCTACGACAATAACGGAGTTCCCTATATCACGCAATTGTTCCAAGGAACGAATCAATTTTTCATTATCTCTTTGGTGCAAACCAATACTTGGTTCATCCAAGATATACAAAACACCCACCAATTGCGAACCAATTTGAGTTGCTAATCTAATACGTTGCGCTTCTCCACCCGAAAGTGATTTTGAGCTTCGGCTCAATGCCAAATAATCCAAACCAACATTCATTAAAAATGCTAAACGATCTTTGATTTCCTTCAAAACTTCAGAAGCAATCGCCATTTGTTTTTCGGATAGATTTTTGTTTAAATCATCAAACCAGGCTGTCAAATCCGAAATATCCATAGCGCACAATTCGGTTATATTTTTCTCATTTACTCTGAAGTAGTTAGCTTCTTTCTTCAATCGAGAACCTTCACAAACCGGACAATCAATCTCGTCCATGAATTCTTTAGCCCAACGTCTAATGGTTGTTGAACCACTTTCATCGTATTGATTTTTGATAAAATGTGCAATTCCTTCAAATTCTATTTTGTATTCACGAGCAACACCCAAATCTTTGGAATTAACCGTAAATTTTTCTTTTCCACCATTCAAAATCATCTCCATGGCTTCGGCAGAAATGGTTTCGATAGGATCTGTTATTTTAAATTCAAAACGCTCACCAATCGTTTCCAATTGCTTGAAAATCCAAGATGATTTGTATTCTCCCAAAGGCAAGAAACCGCCCGCTTTGATTGATAGTTTAGGATTAGGAAGTATTTTTTTGATGTTGATTTCGTTTACTGTTCCCAAGCCTTTACAATGCTCACAAGCTCCTTTTGGAGAGTTAAACGAAAATAAATTGGGTTCTGGATTTTGATACGAAATTCCTGTACTAGGACACATCAGATTCCGACTAAAGTAACGCACTTCATTGCTGTCTTGGTCTAAAACCATCAAGACATTCTCACCGTGATGCATCGCCGTATTAATGCTTTCTCCCAGTCTTTTCTCCGTGTCAGGAGTGGTGTCAATCGCCATTCTGTCCACCACAATTTCAATATCATGGGTTTTATAACGATCGAGTTTCATTCCAGGCGTAATGTCACGAATGTCTCCATTCACACGCACTTTTAGGAAACCTTGTTTGGCAATTTGATGAAACAATTCGCCATAATGTCCTTTTCTAGCTTTGATGACAGGAGCTAGAATATTGATACGCTTGTTTGTAAAATCATTCATAATCAGGTCTTTGATTTGCTCATCAGAGTAGGAAACCATTTTCTCACCCGTGTTGTAGCTGTACGCATCGGCAGCACGCGCATAAAGCAAACGCAAGAAATCATAAATTTCCGTAATCGTTCCCACCGTGGATCGCGGACTCTTACTTGTTGTTTTTTGTTCTATGGCAATAACCGGCGAAAGTCCGTCAATTTTATCCACATCAGGACGCTCTAAGCCACCTAAAAACTGACGCGCATAAGCCGAAAATGTTTCCACATAACGACGTTGTCCTTCGGCATAAATGGTATCAAAAGCTAATGATGACTTACCAGAACCCGAAAGTCCTGTAATAACCACCAATTTTTCTCTTGGAATCGAAATATCTATATTCTTAAGATTGTGTACTCTCGCACCCAATACTTCAATCGTATTGTTTGTATCTAGCATAATTTTTGCAAAAAAGCAAAGTTACCATTTTGATTGATTCTTTCTGTATAACAGTTTGGAAGATTCTGTTAAAAATCTAATTCCTGTAAGCTTGTTGTATATGTGTAGAAAGAATTAAATATAAAGCCACAAAAAGGGTTTATACGATGAAGACACGCAGGTTCATAAAGAATTAAAGGGAATTTTTATCAATTGGTATATTGTAGTTTTAAATTATGTACTGATGTTTTATAAATAATTTTAATGCTCTATCTACTTCCTATAAGTTTGTTATTCCAAAGAATGAGGGTTTTCCGTAATTAACTCGATAAAGGTTACTTCTTTAAAGTAACGAATGCTTAGACTGAGCGTGCTACACTAAAGAATTTGTGCAACAGCGGTTTTTTTATTGCTATTATGCCTAAAAATGGGAAATGTTATTTTTTAATAATCTCTTCAAGAGTAGCACTTTCGGCTTTGTTGCTTACTTTTAATATAATAGGTTGATTCTTTAGAGTCTTACCTTCAATAATATATAATTTGGTGTTTTTACCAAACTCGGTGTTGCTTTGATCGAAATCGACGTCGCCAAATTGCAGTGTGTTTTTGATATCGATGGTGTCAATCCAAGATTCGGCTAGTACAGCAGAGGCTTTTTCGGAATAATTAAATGGTTTACTTCTTAGGTCGTTTAAAACTCGTGAATTGGGGAAATAATTGCAACGGGTATCTTTTCCGCTAAATATTAAACCAACAAAAAATAGACCTATTACTAACCCTACCAAGTAGTAGGCAAAACGTTGAAAAAACTTCATGGATTTTTAATTTGGTGCAAAGGTAAAATAAAGATTCCTTAAAATACAATTAAATTGATGTCGTTATTAGGTAAATTGAACCAATCTCCTATGGCTTTGTTGGTCAGAATGCCGTGGTAGAGATAAACCCCGTTTTTAAGACCTACATCACAACGGATAGCACTTTCAATACCACCATCTTCAGCAATTTGCATTAAATAAGGGGTGATGATGTTGCTGATAGAAAGGGAAGCAGTTTTAGAATAACGAGAAGCGATATTAGGTACACAATAATGCAAGACGTTACTTTTGATAAAAGTTGGTTTTTCGTGAGTAGTGACTTCGGATGTTTCAAAACAACCACCTGTATCTATACTGACATCAACGATTACAGCACCTTTTTTCATGTGTTCGACCATGGTTTCAGTAACGACAACGGGGCAACGTTCTACGCCACGTAACGCACCAATTGCTACATCACAACGACGCAATGCTTTAGTTAAAGCTTTGGTTTGAATAGTTGAGGTGAATATTCTCTGATCTAGTGTGTTTTGTAATCTTCTTAATTTTGTAATAGAGTTATCAAATACTTTAATATTTGCTCCTAAACCAATAGCTGTTTTAGCAGCAAATTCGGCAACTGTTCCTGCTCCGATAATGACAACATCTGTAGGAGGAACGCCTGTAATGTTTCCAAATAATAATCCTTTTCCAAAATCATTTGTAATCATTAATTCGGCTGCAATAAGTATGGAAGCGGTTCCTGCAATCTCACTCGAAGAGCGTACGGCTGGGTATGAACCATCCTCGTCTTTTATATATTCAAACGCTAAGGCAGTGATTTTTTTCTTGCTTAAGGCTTCAAAATAGGCCTTACTTTTAGTTTTTAGCTGGATAGAGGAAATAAGGATGGTTTTGCTATTCATCATCTCAATTTCATCGATGGTAGGTGCTCCTACTTTGAGAATCATGGGACATCCAAAAACTTTTCTGGTGTCATGTGTGATTTCAGCACCTGCGTCACTATATTCTTTATCAGTATAACTTGAACTCTCTCCCGCACCTGATTCAATCATCACACGATGTCCATGATGTGTTAGTGAATTAACCGCATCGGGCGTAAGGCAAATACGACGTTCTTGATAGCTCGTTTCACTAGGAACGCCAATAAAAAGTTCGCTTTTTCGCTTGCTTACTTCCAGTTTTTCTTCTTGAGGTAATAACTGCTCTTTAGTAAAAGGTGTAATTGCTATGGTTAATGACATTGTAACGGTGCTAATTAAAAAGTAAAATTACGCAAAAAGATTAAAAGAAGCACCTTCTGTACTTATAAATCATCATTAGTGTACAATTTAGTAAAGGTTTGGAGTTTTTCTAGATTAGAATCGAATTTTCACTTCAATTCTAATGTTCTTTTGCCATTCGGTAGTTCTTTAATGATGATAGTGGAATGTAATTCTGGAATTAGATTTGAGATTTTTTCAGCCCATTCGATAAAACACCAATTTCCAGAGTATAAATATTCATCAACTCCCATATCTAAAGCTTCGCTTTCGCTTTTTAATCTATAGAAATCAAAATGATAAACTAATTGATTGTTAGCGGCTTCATATTCGTTAACTAAAGAAAAAGTGGGGCTGCTAGTAGCACCAGTAACTCCAAGTTTTTTTGCTAATTCCTTGATAAAAGTTGTTTTTCCAGTACCCATTTCCCCATGAAATAAGATGACTTTATTTGGTTTCGTATCAAGAATTTTTTTAGCTACTGTATCAATTTCGTTTAAAGAAAAAATAAATTCCATTTTAGTTTTGTTTATGAATCGAATAAGGGTAAACAATGATTTTTTTAACCGCAGATTCGCTAATTATTTAAATAAGTCGTTTTAGGCGGAATTAGCGCAAATTTACACATCATTATTAAAAATAATTTGCGAATCAGTGGTTGTTCTTTTTCAAATGTATTTGCCTTGAATGGTTAACGTTGTTATTTAGGATTAAAAACTAAACAAGGGATAATCATTTCCTCTAATGAAATTCCTCCGTGTTGATAGGTGTTTTTGTAATATCCAACATAATGGTTGTAATTGTTTACATAAGCCAAGAACAAATCATTTTTAGCAAAAATATAAGAACTTGTCATATTTATAATAGGTAAACCAATTTTTCTAGGATCTTTTACCGCATAAACATCTTTGCTTTCATAAGTCAGACTACGACCCGTTTTATATCTTAAAT
Source organism: Flavobacterium sp. (assembly GCF_049590715.1). GTDB lineage: Bacteria > Bacteroidota > Bacteroidia > Flavobacteriales > Flavobacteriaceae > Flavobacterium. Next base: position 2,069 of record NZ_JBAWDL010000066.1, on the reverse strand, counting down.
TTAAACTAGTGTTTTTGTCGCCCACTACTTTTGAAGGGTTGCGAACATTGATTGTACCGTGATCAGTTGTCAAAACTAATTTGAAGCCAAGTAATTGCGCTTGTTGAATGATTTCTAACAATGGAGAATTTTTAAACCAACTTAATGTTAAGGAACGATAGGCTTTGTCATCTGATGCTAATTCTTTGACTACATCCATCTCTGTTTTAGCATGAGAAAGCATGTCAACAAAGTTATAAACAACGGTGACTAAATCATTGTTTTTTAGTGCTTTAAAGTTTTCAGCTAGTTTTTTTCCAGAAGCTAAATTGGTGATTTTGAAATAATCTTCGGTAACCTTAAGTCCTAAACGCTTTAATTGTGCTGATAGGAATTCAGCTTCATAAAGATTTTTTCCTCCTTCTTCAGGATCGTTTTTCCAATATTGAGGAAACTGTTTTTCCATATCAACGGGTAGTAATCCTGAGAAAATAGCATTACGAGCATATTGTGTAGCGGTAGGAAGAATAGAGTAATAAGGTACTTCTTTTTCTAATTTATAGTAATTACCTACAACATCTTCAAAAACCTTCCATTGGTCGTAACGCAAATTGTCAATAACCACAAAGAGTACTGGTTTATCTTTTTTAACCAATTCAGGAACAACTATTTCTTTGAATAAAGTATGTGATTGTACGGGTCTATCAGCTTTAGGTTCAAACCAATCTTCATAATTCCGTTCAATAAATTTTCCAAATTGTGAATTAGCTTCTTGCTTTTGTGATTCTAAGATTTCGGTCATTGCCTGATCGTTGATACTTTCAAGTTTTAGTTCCCAAAAAATTAATTTTTTATAAAACTCAATCCATTCTTCATAGGATCTGATCATAGACATTTCCATCGAGATTTTCCGAAATTCTTTTTGGTAGTCCAATGTTGTTTTTTCAGTAACTAAACGAGAGTGATCCAGATTTTTTTTCAAACTCAATAAAATTTGGTTTGGATTTACTGGTTTAATAAGATAATCAGCGATTTTTGAACCTATGGCTTCTTCCATGATATATTCTTCCTCACTTTTGGTGATCATAATCATAGGAACGGCCGACTTTTTTTCTTTCATTTCCGAAAGAGTTTCTAATCCGCTCATTCCAGGCATGTTTTCATCAAGAAAAACAATGTCAAAAGGTTCATTTTCAAATATTTCAATAGCGTCACGACCGTTATTACAAGTGGTTACGCTGTAGTTTTTTTTCTCTAAAAAAAGAATGTGAGGTTTCAGATAATCAATTTCATCATCAACCCATAATATTTTTATTTTGTCCATATCGTCTTATTTATTTTGTGCAATGATTAACAATCAATGTGCCAATTTACATTTTTTTGAAGTGTTTAATTCCTAATTTTTTTATAAAGTTCAAAAAGAAACGAGGGAAACCAAATGTTGCACTTTTTTTGAATTGGTCTAGAAATTGATTATAAACCATTGTTGTCCGATAAAAAATAAGCCATTAATTTAGCTTATTATTTATCGGACAACAATGGTTTTAAAATACTTGGTTGTTTTAAACACTAAATAAACACTAAAAACAGAGATAATTATTTTATATGTCTAAAATAAGGTATAAAAAAAGATTAGTTAAAAGTAAAAGGATAATTTATGCTAGTTAAAATATCCGTTATAATTTAAAAATACCTCCAATAGCTATAATTCTTTGGAAAAAGAAAAAATCTTGTGAAGCTGAATCATCAGAACTTATTGTAGTACGAATATCTGGCATATTGATGTAGCCTCCTTTTAATTCTCCTTGTATATAAAAATGCTTAAAAAAAGTTATATTAAGCCCCGCTTTTATTGAGGTTCCAAATCCTGAAACATGAAAATCATCATGACGTTCTTTACTTAATATTTTTGCATTTGTCTTTGGGAATAGTAGACCAACACCAACTCCTTCAGTAAGGTTTATTTGAATTTTATCCGTATTTTGAATTCTAAACAGTTTTGAAATATCATCATGTCTTGAAAATTCGGTATTTACATAATTTAAACCATCGGTATGTTCAAAGGTTAAGAACTTTTCAGTCAATAATAC
>NZ_JBAWDL010000065.1:0-2648 GCF_049590715.1 Flavobacterium sp. | reverse complement strand
ATCCTATATCGAAAGTGCTTTTCAGTTAGCCGAAAAAACAAAATCGACTGTTTTGAAAGACTATCTTTTAAAAACAAAAACGGCCTCTAGAGCAGAAAAACTACATTTGGAACAAATACAAAATTGGTCCGTTGAAATTGCGAAAGAACAACAAAAAGGGGAAGTAGCTGATATTTCGAAAATAAATAAAGCCATCGAAAAACAAAATGAATTAGTCCTATCGTTGAAAAAAATAGAATCTGAAAAGAATCCTACTGAAGCTTCGGAAATTAAAATTGAAAGTTTGTTTGCCAAATTAGATACCGAGAGTATTATTCTATTAAATTATTTTTCAGGTACTGAAAAGACCTACTGTTTTGTTTTTGAAAGCAATACAATTCGATTGCAGTCTTTTAATAATGACAAAGAAACAATGAAAGGGATTTGGAAATTCATTGATTATTTTAAAGATGCTGATGCAATCTTGAAAGATGTAAGAGGATACAATCATTCTGGAAAAGTGGTTTATGATGTTTTAAAATTACCTAAAGGAACAGACTGTAAAAAGCTATTAATTATTCCGGATGGTTTGTTGAATTTTGTCTCTTTCGAAGCATTAATTACTGAGAAATCTTCGACTACTAATTTTGCTAAAATGCATTATTTGGTTCAGGATTATGCGATTGGATATAACAATTCAGTAGCTTTTTATTTAAATGAAGTAGCAGTTGAAAAACCTAGGAAAAATGTGTTAGGTATTTTTCCTGTTTTTGATAAAACAAAATATGCTTTGTCTTTTTCGAAAAACGAAATGGCTTCGATAAAGCGAAATTTTGAAGGGCGTTTTTTCGAAAATGAACAAGCTACTTTTGATAATTTTAAAGCAAATGCGAGTAGTTATTCTATTTTGCATTTATCGACTCATGCGAGTTCAGGGGATATAGATACTGCTGCGAGTATCAAGTTGTATGATCAAGAAGTTTTATATCCACAGTTGTATTCTTTAAATATTAACCCTGACTTGGTAGTTTTAAGTGCTTGCGAAACGGGTATTGGGAAACTATATAAATCCGAAGGTGCGATGAGTGTTGCTAGAGGATTTCAGTTTGCAGGAGCACGAAATTTGCTATTCTCCTTGTGGAAAGTAAATGATTTCACGACTTCGGTTTTTATGGATTATTTTTACAATTATTGTGAAAAGGGAGTGTCCTATTTTGAAGCGAATCATAACGCTAAATTAGCTTTTTTGAATGATAAAAATATTTCAAATGCGAAGAAATCACCCTATTATTGGAGTGCTTTTGTGTATTATGGTGGTGTAACGTCAGGAGAAGAATCTTTTAATTATGCCTACCTTATATTTGGGTTTATAGCGGTAATTGGTTTACTTTTGATATTCACTCGTTTCAAAAAATGGAAAAACTACAAGAAATCCTAAAACAGGAAAAATACAAGAAAATAAAATTTAAAATTACCAAAACACAACACCTTTTGATTAAAGCAAAAATCAACGGAGTGAAGGGGAATTTTATTTTGGACACAGGTGCCTCTAGTAGTTGTATTGGTTTTGAGACCGTAGGATTGTTTCTTGTTGATGCACAGGATTCTAAAACCAAAGCTTCTGGTGCGGGTGCTACTGGCATGTTGACTCAAACGGCATCGAATAATAAAATGCAGTTGGGTACATGGAAAAAAAGCAAGTTTGACTTGGTTATTTTTGATTTATCTCATGTAAATGAAGCCTTGATGCAATATAAAACTAAGCCTGTTCATGGAATAATAGGAGCTGATGTTTTGTTAAGGGGAAAGGCTATTATTGATTATTATAATCACTATTTGTATTTGCAATAAAAAGAAAGCGTATTCCGAAAAAAATAAAATCCCAAATTCCAATGTAGATGGAATTTGGGATTTTTTATTTTTGAAATTTGTGTTTGATTACAATTCCAAAGCTTTTTTAGGATTGTTATCCATCAATAATTCAATTGGGTTTTCCAGAGCTTCTTTAACAGCAACTAAGAAACCTACTGACTCACGACCGTCAATGATTCTGTGGTCATAAGATAATGCTACGTACATCATTGGGTGAATTTCCACTTTTCCGTTTACTGCAATAGGACGCTCGATGATGTTGTGCATTCCTAAGATTCCTGACTGAGGAGGGTTGATGATAGGAGTAGACAACATAGAACCAAATACACCACCGTTAGTGATTGTAAAAGTTCCACCAGTCATATCGTCAACAGTGATTTGTCCGTCACGTGCTTTGATAGCTAATCTTTTGATTTCAGCTTCAACACCACGAAAAGTCAAATTCTCAGCGTTGCGTACTACAGGAACCATTAATCCTTTTGGTCCAGATACAGCAATTGAGATATCAGCAAAATCAAAAGCTATTTTGTGATCACCGTCCATCATAGAGTTTACGTCTGGGTATAATTGTAATGCTCTTGTTACTGCTTTGGTAAAGAAAGACATAAAACCTAGACCGAGTCCACCGTGTTTTGCTTTGAAAGCATCTTTGTATTCGTTACGGATGTTATTGATTGGCGTCATGTTTACTTCGTTGAAAGTAGTTAACATGGCAGTTTCGTTTTTAGCAGCTACTAAACGTTCAGCTACTTTACGACGCAACATGGATAATTTAGTACGCTCTTGTCCACGGCTTC
>NZ_JBAWDL010000064.1:0-10955 GCF_049590715.1 Flavobacterium sp. | reverse complement strand
TTGATTGGCGTCATGTTTACTTCGTTGAAAGTAGTTAACATGGCAGTTTCGTTTTTAGCAGCTACTAAACGTTCAGCTACTTTACGACGCAACATGGATAATTTAGTACGCTCTTGTCCACGGCTTCCACCTGTAGGAGTTCCCATTGATGGTACTGCATTTACAGCATCGTCTTTAGTGATTCTTCCTGCTTTTCCCGTTCCTGAAACAGATGCTGGAGCGATATTTTTTTCGTCTAATATTTTTTTAGCTGCTGGTGATGGCGTACCTGAAGCATACGTTGCTGCTGGTGCTGCCGGAGCTGCAACTGGTGCTGGTGCCGCTTTTGGTGCGTCAGCTACTGGAGCTGCTGCTGCTGGCGCAGAACCTTCTGGTTTTGCTGCTGCAGTATCGATAAGACAAACTACTGCTCCTACTGCTACTGCGTCCCCTTCTTCTGCTTTTAGGGTAATAATACCGCTTGCTTCTGCAGGTAATTCTAAAGTCGCTTTATCTGAATCTACTTCAGCAATTGCTTGATCTTTTTCTACATAATCTCCATCTTGCACTAACCAAGTGGCGATTTCAACTTCTTTAATAGATTCCCCTGGTGATGGAACTTTCATTTCTAAAATCATGTCCTAATATTTTAAATTATGAATTTTAATTTTTTAATTCTGAATCGTTATTGTTTGCAATTTGTTCTAGCCCTGATGGTAGCGGCATCCTTTTTCTTTTTTTTCTTTCAAAAAAGAAAAAGATATAGCGGACAGCAGGAAATAGCTCCAAATTTTATCTAAATAAATTTTTATCAAATACCATTCTGATAGCATCCGCATGACGACGTTTTGCACGTGTGTAACTTCCTGCTGCTGGTGCTGAGTATGCTTTTAATGATGCTAATCTCCATTTTACCAAATCAAAATTGGCTAACATAAAAGTATATGCCCCCATGTTTTTAGGTTCTTCTTGTGCCCAAACATAATCATCAACATTTGGATATTGTGCAATAATAGCTTTTAATTGTTCGATAGGTAATGGGAATAATTGCTCTATACGTACTACGGCTACATCGTTACGACCGTTGTTTTCTCTTTCGGCAGTGATGTCATAATAGAATTTACCTGTACAGAAAACTAATGATTTAACGTCAGCTTTGTTTACTGTCGTGTCGTCAATAGTTTCTTGGAATTCTCCATTTGCTAATTCATCCACAGTAGATACGCATCTTGGATCACGTAATAAACTTTTTGGAGAGAACACTACTAATGGCTTACGGAAAGTCGTTTTCATTTGTCTTCTCAACAAGTGAAAGAAGTTGGCTGGAGTCGTACAATCTGCAATGTACATGTTTTGACGACCGCATAATTGTAAGTAACGCTCCATACGGGCAGAAGAGTGCTCAGCACCTTGACCTTCATATCCGTGAGGTAATAACATTACCAATCCATTTTGATTGTTCCATTTGTCTTCTCCACATGAGATGTATTGGTCAATCATAATTTGAGCACCATTAGAGAAATCTCCAAATTGGGCTTCCCAAATAGTCAATGCATTAGGATTTGCTAAAGCATAACCGTAATCAAAACCTAAAACACCATATTCTGATAAGAATGAATTATAGATACGGAAATTCCCTTTTTTGTTTTCTATGTCGTTTAGTAAGACTACTTCTTCTTCAGAATCTTCTACTTTAACAACGGCATGACGGTGTGAGAATGTACCGCGCTCTACATCTTGTCCAGAAATACGAATATCATAACCTTCTGTCAATAAAGTACCATAAGCCAAAGTTTCGGCAGTACCCCAGTCGATAGTGTTGTTTTCGTATCCTGTCTTTCTATCGCCAACAATTTTAGTTATTTTGTTGATGAATTTTTTATCAGAAGGTAAGTGTGATACTGTTTCTATAATGGAATCTAATGTTGATTTGTCAACGGTTGTGTTAACTTTTTTCAACATCCCAACATCAGTAACTTGTTCAAAACCACCCCATTCATTTTGCATAAAGGGTGTAATAATTGTTAAGTCTTTTTTGCGAGAAGCTTCAAGATTGTGATCTAAATCGTCTTTGTATTCTTTTTCTAAAGTTTTAACCAAATTACCATCAATAATTCCTTCAGAAAGTAATTTTTCAGCGTAAATATCTCTAGGATTTCTATGTTTTGCAATTATTTTATATAATACTGGTTGAGTAAAACGAGGTTCATCACCTTCGTTATGCCCATATTTTCTATATCCTAACAAATCAATAAATACATCGCGACCAAATTCCATACGGAAATCCAATGCAAATTGCATCGCATGTACTACAGACTCAGCATCGTCAGCATTTACGTGTAGTACTGGAGATAAAGTTACTTTGGCAACATCTGTACAATACGTAGAAGAACGTGCATCAAGATAGTTCGTTGTAAAACCAACTTGGTTGTTGATTACAATGTGAATAGTACCGCCTGTTTTGTATCCATCTAATTGTGCCATTTGGATAATTTCATAAAGAATACCTTGTCCTGCAATTGCAGCATCTCCGTGAACGGCGATAGGCAATACTTTTGAAAAATCATCTTCGTAATATTTATCTTGTTTTGCTCTAGTAATTCCTTCTATTACGGCACCTACTGTTTCAAGGTGAGAAGGGTTAGGAGCTAAATTAATGTTGATTTTTTTACCTGATTTGGTAATTTTGTCAGCAGTAAGACCTAAGTGGTATTTAACGTCTCCGTCAAAATATTCTTGATCATAATCTTTACCGTCAAATTCTCCAAAAATGTCTTGAGTTGATTTGCCGAAAATGTTTGCCAAAACGTTCAAACGACCACGGTGCGCCATTCCCATTACGAATTGTTCTACGCCTTTTTCAGCTGCTCTTTCAATCAAAGCATCTAAAGCTGGGATGATTGATTCACCACCTTCAAGAGAGAAACGTTTTTGCCCTACATATTTAGTATGCAAAAAGTTTTCAAAAGAAACTGCTTGGTTTAATTTTGTTAAGATCCCTATTTTTTGCTCATTTGAGAATTTAGGTTGGTTGTCGTTTACATTTAATCTTTCCTGAATCCATTCAATGATTTTAGGATTACGGATGTACATGTATTCAATACCAATGTGTTGACAATACACTGAAGTCAAATGTGTAATGATTTGGTTTAAAGAAGAAGGTTGTAAGCCTAATAATTTAGCAGCATCAAAAACAGTATTCAAATCAGTTGATGAAAGTCCGTAGTTCTCTAAGTCTAAATTTGGAGAAAACGTTCTACGATCTCTTACAGGATTTGTTTTTGTGAATAAATGTCCTCTGGTACGGTAGCCTTCAATTAGTTTGACTACGCTAAATTCTTTCTGAAGTTGTTGTGAAACTTTTACGCTATCAACAGTTTGAGATGGAGAAGTTGAAACTTCTTTAGCGTATTGAATTGGATTTTCCTCGTTGTAGGTTTCCATTCCAAAGTCGAAACCTTGGAAAAAACTTCTCCAACTAGGCTCTACGCTATCTGGATTCTCTAAATATTGATCGTATAATTGTGCGAAAAACTCGGTATGTGCTGCGTTTAAAAATGAAAACCTATCCATAATGTTAGTGAATATACTTTTGTTAAATAGTTTGGCAAAAATACAATAATCCATTCTATCTGAATCTATTTTTTAAGTACTTTTACGTGAAGATTTGTTAAAAAAAAATACAAAACCATGAAAAAAAATCACCTTTCACGCATTTTAAGAATTTTTTTAGTTTTATCTAGTTCAATTTTAACAGCACAACAGTACAATAGAATTTCAAACAGTCAAAGTGATTTTTGGAACAAAGTACAATTTGGTGGAGGATTGGGATTAAGTATTGGTTCTGGTTATACGGATATTTCTGTGGCTCCAAGTGCTATATATAATGTTAACCAATATTTTGCAGTGGGTCTGGGTGCGCAATATACGTATGCTAAACAAAATAACTTTTACAGCTCTAATTTGTATGGAGGAAGTTTGATAACGTTGTTTAATCCCATTCGTGAAATCCAACTTTCGGCTGAATTGGAGCAATTAAGAGTGAATGTTTCTGGGATTGGAAATAATAATTTCACTAATAACTTTTGGAATACAGGCTTGTTTTTGGGTGCTGGTTATCGTAGTGGAAATGCAACAATTGGTGCTCGTTACAATGTTTTATTTAAAGATAATAAAGGAGCTTATAGTGACGCTTTTATGCCTTTTGTCAGGTTTTATTTTTAAGAAAGTTGCTAAGGTACTGAGTAACTAAGATGCTAAGGGGATGCTGTTTTTTGGAATCTCTAGAAATATATCTTGTAGTCTTAGCTTCTCAGGTTCTTAGAAACTTAGAGCCTTTATTTGAATTTATTCCTAAACCATACCTTTTGCCATTCTCTTTTCAGGATAAGAAAAGCAACTTGTTCAGCTAGAACAACTAAATCTGAACCGTCGAGTTTCTTTATTTCTTCTTCAGAAACATCAATGATGTAAAGCAAGTTCAGGTATTCAGCAAATTTATACTGAATCATTCGATAAATTTTTTCATGCAGTTGAATCTTTAGCTCTTCAGGTGAAATGCTTTTAGGGAAATCAATTCCTTCGTTAGCAAGATTAAAATCCTTGTTAATTTGCTCTACTAATTGAAGATATAAGGCTTCTTTCTCTGCTTCGATAAGCAATGATTCTATTGATTGAGGTGCAATGAAATTCATTTATTTTGTTTTTTTAGTATTCCATAAATCTACAATTTTAGCTAGAAGAACGTCACCACCAGCATAAAAAAACACGGCTCCCACAGGAGGGTTAGAGGTAGGGATGAGTCCAAAAATATTAGGAACCCAAGCCCAGCATTTAAAATAGGTTCCTACTAGTTCTATGAAAATGACGCAAAATGCAATAAAACAATAGAGGTTTTGCCATTTTTTTCGTTTTAATAAGAAAAAAAAGAGTACCCCAAAAATTAAAGAAAAATAATCCTTTAAAAGGATACCAACACCAAGAAATAAAGTAGCAAAAACCCAAAGAAAATATTTTCTTAAATGATATTCTTTTTTGACTGACCATAGTGTATGAGCGTATACGTAACCAGAAGCATAAACAATGGCATGTCCAAATGGGACGTATAACGGAATCATAGGTGTTCTGTATTCATACATTCCGAGTAATTTGCAGAAAATCAATTCTCCAATATAAGAGAGACCAACCATGACAAGCATCAATTTTCGTAGATTAACTCCTGACGAAAAATAAAACCCTATAAAGTAAAGAAGACCTAATGCATTAGTAATTTGTCTACCATCAAAATACTTTTCCGTAAAATAAACAGAATCAATTGCTAAAGCTAAAATCGTAAAAAGCGGGAAACATATTGCAAAAACCAGTTGTGATTTGGTATTTGTTAGATTGTCATTAAGTAAAACGGTTGCTGTTTTGCCCATTAGTTTGTGATTGAGTAAGAATTTCGATTCAGAATTAAGCTTTTCTCTTCATCAGATTTTCGCCAAAACTTCTTAGAATTTCTTTTTTACCATTTTCGATATTCATTTTGTTTAAAGTGTCGAAAGCTTTCAAAGTATATGTTTCAATAGCTTCTTGGGTTATTGTGTCAGCACCTGAACGGATAAAAATGGTTTTTACTTGTTCTATTTTGGTAGTGTTATCTTCTAGTTGACTTGCAAATAATGCTAGTAATTCAGCTTTGTCATTTGCTGTAGCATGTTCTTTTGCTTTGAGGTATAAAAAGGTTTTTTTGTTTTCAATAATATCACCACCAACTTGTTTTCCAAAAGTTTCTGGATTCCCAAATGCATCTAAGTAATCGTCTTGCAATTGAAAAGCTAAGCCTAAATTTAATCCAAATTCATAAATTAAATTAGCATTCTCATCAGATGTTTCTGCAACTATAGCGCCCATTTTCATTGCAGCAGCAACAAGTACAGCTGTTTTGTACTCGATCATTTTGAGGTATTCTGGTATCGTTACATCTATGCGGGTTTCAAAATCTACATCCCATTGTTGTCCTTCGCAAACTTCTAAGGCTGTTTTGCTAAATAATTTTGCCAGATCTCGGAAGATCACCGGTTCGTATTGCTCAAAATATTGATAGGCTAAAATTAACATAGCATCTCCAGAAAGTATTGCGGTATTGATGTTCCATTTTTCATGAACGGTTATATTTCCTCGTCTTAATGGAGCATCGTCCATAATGTCATCATGTACTAAAGAGAAATTGTGAAAAACTTCAACTGCCATTGCCGCTGGAAGGGCTTTTTGGTAGTTGGTATTGAATACTTCAGCCGACATCAAAGTCAAGACAGGACGCATTCTTTTTCCACCTAAACCTAAAATGTAACTAATGGGTTCGTAAAGATTTTTTGGCTCTTTATCAATGGTTTGACTTTTTAAATAATTGATAAAGAAATCTTGGTATTGCGATATGGAATGCATAAAAATAATTTTCGGCTAATTTACAGTAATCCTATTGGATTACAAACAGCCTTTATTAATGAAATGTTAAAAAAATGAAAATACAATGGAAACTATTTTGGTGTTAAAAGTTTCCTTCCTACATTTGCGCTCAAATTACTACGATTTATGTTGGTGGTTGAGATTTTAAATTAAAACAATGCGATATGGGAACTAAATGGACTATTGATTCGGAACAATCGGATGTGTTGATTAAAAACAAACACGCTATCGTTGCGTATATAGCAGGAACTTCGAATAAGTTTAAAGGGGATGTAGCTATCAAAGACGATTGTATTGAAGATGCAACTATTGAGTTTTCATTAAATGTAAATAATAACGAATCCAAATTAGAATTGATGGATACTTATTTGAAAATCAATGATTTTATAGATACAAATGAGTATCCAATGATTAATTTTAAATCCACCTCTTTTCAAAAAGTAAACAAGAATATCAATTTCTTAAAAGGGAATCTTACTATAAAAAATATTACTAGAGTAATAGAATTCGATACAGAATTTATTGGATACTCTTTTTATAATGGAATTAAAAAAGCCTCTTTTGAAATAAAAGGGATGATTAATCGCAAGGATTTTGATTTAAAATCAAATACTATTTATCAAATGGGTGGTATTGCAACAGGACAAGATTTATTATTAGAGGCTAATTTAGAATTCAAAGTGTAAAATAAATAAGAAAGAGAAAGTAATGAAGGAGAAAATCGTAAAAAAAGCAAGTGAATTATTTTTGAAACTAGGTTTCAAAAGTATAACAATGGATGATATTGCTTGTGAAATGTGTATGTCAAAAAAAACAATTTATAAATATTTTTGTAATAAAGAAGCCTTAATAAAAGAAAGTACTGCTCACGTACACAAAGAAGTGCACCAAATTATTGAATCGATTACTACTAGTAATAATAATGCAATAGCAGAGAATTTTGAAATTAGAAAAATGTTTAGTGATATGTTTCAAACGTCAGATACGTCTCCGATATATCAATTAAAAAAACATTATCCTGAAATTTATACGGAAGTTCTAGCAGTTGAAATTAGTGAATGCAGCCGATGTTTTCGTCAAAATATAGACAAAGGAATTGCCTCTGGCCTGTATCGAAGTGATATCAACATCGATGCTTATGTACAATTTTACTATACTTTAATATTTAATATCAATGAAAATATCAGCTCAGAAAAAGAAGCTAGGAAATTAGAACTAGCAGCATTAGAATACCATACCAGAGCGATGGCAACTCCCAAAGGAATAATTGAACTAGAAAAACAAATGCAAAACCAAATTTTATGATCAAAAAAAATTTACTATTCATCAGCTTCTTATTCTTTGCTCTTAGCGCAAAGGCACAAGAAACGAGTCAGAGCTATTCTTATAGTTTAGACCAAGCTATTCTCCACGCTTTAGAGCACAATTATTCTGTAATAAACGCAGGGCGTGATATTGAAGCAGCAAGGCAAAAAAAATGGGAAACTACCGCTGCTGGTTTGCCTCAAATTGATGGGAATATCAGTTATATGAACAATTTTTCTCTACAACAACAAGGGGTGACTGGAGGAGGTCCTTTTGGGGGAGATCCTGATTCTATATCTACATTTGCTTTTGGAACCAAGCATAATATGAATGCAGTAGCAACTTTAAATCAATTGTTGTTTGATGGTTCTTATATTGTTGCATTGCAAGCATCCAAAACCTATTTGAAGTATTATGAAAATGCCAAACGAAAAACCGATGGCGAAGTCAAAGAGATGGTTGTTAATGCTTATGGAAATGTTTTATTAGCACAAGAAAGTATTGCCATTCTAAAAAAGAATAAGACGACTTTGGAAAAAACAGTTGCTGATACTAAAGAAACGTTTAAAAATGGATTAATTGAAGAGGAAAATGTAGAGCAACTTCAGATTACTTTAGCATCTGTTAATAGTAATTTAAGCAATTCAACTCGATTACTAGATATAGCTTATAACATGTTGAAAATAACTTTGGGGATTGCTATTTCTGATCAACTGGTTGTTACTGATAAACTAGAAAGTCTGACTCAAAAAAATGTTGGTGCAGCTTTAACTCAAGAGGTTTTTAATGTGAATGAAAATATTGATTATCAAATTGCAACTAATTTTCAGAAACAAAGAGAATTAGAATATAAGTTAGAAAGAAGCAAAGCACTGCCAACGCTAGCTGCTAATGTTAATTTTGGATACAACTCATTTGCTAATGAATTCAACTTTTTTTCTACGAATCAAAAATGGTTGGACTACTCTAATCTAGGAGTGATTTTGAGAGTACCTATCTTTAGTAGTTTTGGATACAGAGCTAAAACACAACAAGCTAAAATTGCTTTTGATCAAGCTAAAACGCAATTAAATGAAGCTGAACAAAAATTAAAATTACAATATGCTACTTCTAAAAGTGAATTTGATTTTAGTATCGAAGAATATGCAACTGCCAAAAGCAATTTGGATTTAGCGGAAAGAATTGAAAAGAAACAACAAATTAAATTCACAGAAGGATTGTCGTCCAGTTTTGATTTTAGTGAAGCGCAAAGACAATTGTATTCCACACAACAAAACTTCTTGCAATCCATGATAAATATTATCAATAAAAAAGCGAGTTTAGAAAAGTTAAATAATAAATAATAATCAGCAATATAACAGATGTACCAAATGAGAAAAACTATTTTATTAACCGTATTTTCAATCGTGATGCTCTCTTGTGGAGGCGATAAAAAAAATTCAACAGAAGACGTTATTGCTTCTGGAAATCTAGAACAATTGAGATCGAAACGTGCTGATATTGTAAAAACAGCCGATGAATTGTCTAAGGAATTGAAAAAAATTGATGACGCTATCGGATTGATAGATGCGAATCACAAACAAACATTGATTACAACAACCACTGCAAAAGATAGCGAGTTCAAACATTATTTAGAATTGCAAGCACAGGTAGAAACAAAAGAAAATATTGTAGTCAATGCGCAATTAGGTGGGATTTTAGAGCAACTATCCGTTAAAGAAGGGCAACGAGTTTCTAAAGGTCAAACACTGGGACGAATTGACGACGGTGGATTGACACAACAATTAGCGCAACTTGAAATTCAAGCAACATTGGCTAAGACAACTTTTGAAAGACAAAAGAATCTTTGGGATCAAAAAATCGGTTCTGAAATTCAATATTTGCAAGCTAAATCAACTTATGAAGCTCAAAATAAATCGGTTCAACAACTTAAAAAACAAATGGCAAAAACAGTTGTAGTAGCACCTTTCTCTGGAGTTATTGATGATATTATCTCTGAAAAAGGAAGTGTTTTAGCACCAGGTAGTCCTGTTTTGAGAATTATCAATTTAGGGAATATGTACCTTGAAGCAGATGTTCCTGAGAAATACTTAAGCGAAATCAAGCGTGGTACAGAGGTTATCGTTAGTTTTCCAATGTTGAATGAGACTATTAAAACTCAAATTTCATTAGTAAACAACAATATTAATCCAGCCAATCGTTCGTTCAAAGTTCAGGTTCAAGTTCCTAATAAATCGGGTCTTATCAAACCAAATTTATCGGCTAAATTGAATATCAATGATTATTCGAATAAAAATGTAATCACAGTACCATTGAGTATTATTTCAGAAAATGCTGAAGGTGAACAGTACCTTTATATTGCTGAAAAAACAGCCGATTCTAAACATACAAAAGCCAAAAAAGTAATTGTTAAAACTGGTAAGTCACAAGGTGATTTAATTGAAATTTTAGAAGGAATTAGCGATGGTGATTTGATTATTAAAGAAGGAGCAAGAAGCGTAAAAGACGGACAAGTTGTGTCTATAATAAAATAAGAAAAAGATGAGTATTCCACCAATCAATCATAAAGAATTTAAATTTTCTTCTTTAGCAGTTGACAATAAAATGACGATGTATGTCATCATGGCGTTGTTCTTTGTATTAGGTATTTCGGCCTATTATGCTATGCCTAGAGAAGATTTTCCTGAGATTAAAGAGACTAAAATTTACATTAGTACGGTTTATCCAGGAAATACGGCCGAGGATATTGAGCGTTTGATTATTGACCCGCTTGAGGAAGATATTAAGAACGTGAGTAATGTGGTCAAAGTGGTATCTACTTCGCAAGAAGACTACGGTATCATTACTGTTGAGTTTGACGAAAAAATAGCAGTTGAAGATGCTAAGCAAAAAATTAAGGATAAAGTTGATGCTAAAAAATCAAATGAAGATTGGCCTACTTTCAATGGTGTGAAAGTGGAACCTAATGTATTTGATTTGAATCTTTCGGAGGAAATTCCAATCTTAAATATTAATCTTTCTGGAGATTATCCAGTTGAGAAATTAAAAGAATTTGGTGAATATTTGAAAGATGAAATTGAAGGTTTGAGCGAAATCAAACAAGTTGATATTCGTGGAGCGCAAGAGAAAGAAATTGAAATTGCGGTTGATATTTTCAAGATGGCAGCTTCAAAAGTAAGTTTTGATGATGTAATCAATGCCGTTCGTAATGGAAACGTGAC
>NZ_JBAWDL010000063.1:0-3929 GCF_049590715.1 Flavobacterium sp. | reverse complement strand
AAACACGAATCGGTTTCTCTTGGCGTTGCAAATCCATAATAATATCGGAAACCGAATTCAAATCAGCTACCGTTGTATGTACTTCATTCACCACACGCGGTTGGTGGTTGTTGGAACCAGCATAACCACTGCTGTCTTCATTTTTTTTGCTACCCCCTTCGTCTGTACGAGCCCAATACCAAGTTTGTATTGCGGTTAACCCGTGAACATAAGCTTGCCAATAGTTGCAACGTACATAATCTGTCGTTTGATATAAATCTCGGTATTTACCTGTCGAAAGAAAATGTCCTTCGGTATTGTACATGATTTTCTCAGGACTTATCGATTTATAAAAGTCATAAGACATACACATTTCCACCCAGTCAAAATTATAATTCTTCTCCCATTCTTTCGGTTTTCCCCACATCCACGCTCCGCCTGTACTGGAATCGTTACCTATGATTTCACTATTGCGAGTCAAAGCTTCCATGTCAATTCCGTGATCGCGTTTGCTTTCAGTCCATAAATTAGGCATGATTTTCAAATGCGTTTTAGCTTTTGGGTCGTGTTTTTTAATTTCACTTTTCATGAAAGCAAACCAATCGGTTACGCGGTCCATATTGAAGCTTTCAAAATCAAACCATAATGCAGTTCCTTGTTGTGCCGTTTCAAGTTCTCTCGGAACTTCCATCGTATCAAAACTGCTGAAATTTGTTTTCCACAAACTATTCAGTTCTTTAATCGTACCATGACGTTTTTCCAACCATTTTTTAAAAGCTTCAGCTGCCAGTCCAGAGATAGGAGCAGATGCCCAAGTTTTTTTAATTGTGTTCCAATGCGGCTCATTGCACAACATATAACCCAGTTGCGTGTACTGTTTTCCAGCCATCAACGGCACAGTAGCCGCAATCAAATCCGATTGGATTTTACGGGAGACTGGATGATTAATGTCGTACATTGTGTATTTGATACCAGGTCCATCTACAATTTCAGGGTATTCTTTCTTCGCCCAAGCCGGTACAGCTGAGTGATTAAGGAACACAAATCCCATAGTACCTTCTGGTTTAGAAGCCAGTTCTTTTAGTTTTTGAGGATTTACAGTTCCCTTATTATCGGTTACAAAAGTTGGCGTAAGGAAAAAACCATCTTGATTCCCGTGGTAGTCCGTATATTTATTACCGGTAGGTTTCCAAGTCCAATCGGCCAAGAAAACTGCTTTGCCATCAAATGTAATTTGGTCGTCTTCTAATTTCGTTTTAGTCCAATCTACTTTTGGAGTTGGCAAACGTTTGGTTATTCCATTGGATACATTTTTTAAATCGGTTAATGCATCATCTAGCATCAGTGCCATTTCCTTGCGTTCAAATTCCGGAAGCAATTTGGCGAATTTTTCAGCTTCACTTTTGTAGGTTGAAACTAAACTAAAATGCTTTTGATTGGCTTCTATATTTTTTTCATCCCAATCCGCATAACCCAAAAAGATTTCGGCGGTGCGCACCGTTGTCTCTTCCTTGAGTGTACTAATTTTTTTGCTTTGTGCTTTTTTGATTTCTGTTTTTAGAATATTAATTTTTTGCTGCACCTCTTTTTCTGTCGTTTGTGCCGTGGCACCGCTCATGAAAACAAGGTTGCAAATTGCCACTTTGAACAAGTTGAATGGGGAGTAAAATAATTTCATTTTATAGTTTTAAACAATTAGTTAAGTTAAAAAGAAGTACTGCAAGCAGTTCAACAAAATAAAGAAGGTTTCCGTAGTAAATTGTCTTTGTCTATCTATATAATGTCTCTGAGAGTATTTTTTTTTTAGGAGCACAATATTTTGGTACAATTCAGTAACTTTTCGTCCTGCTGTCCGTTATATTCCCGATTTAGTAAAACTGCGGCTGAAAAAGCCTTGTTTTACTAAATCGGGAGATACCTCCCGAAGTTTCGGGACCATCAGGGCTATTATTTACGAGCCATTTCCATAAAGAAGTGAACTCACTGTTGCCCAAAAAAAAAGAGGAAACACAAAGTATTTTGCTTTCCTCTTTGTAGTACTATTTAGGTATTACTGAATTAGTATTTTTTGAGATTTGGTCGTCACTCCATTTATAGTAGTCAAACTTATAAAATAAATTCCTTTGGCCAAATCGGATACACTATAAGTTTGAGATTCACTTGTTTTTTCTACACTTTTAACGATACTACCTAAACTGTTATGAATTTTAATTTTGCCGTTATCTGGAGATACAATAGTTAGCAACTCTTTAGTTGGGTTAGGAAACAGTTGAAACGAATTTTGGGTCACTTTAGGAACACTTAAAATAGCACTGTTGTCAAACTGAAAAGATACATCATCCACATACAACAACACATTCGAACCCGTAACATCTGCTGCTTGCAACTGAATGGCAATTCGGTCTCCGTCAGTCAGACTCAAATTGGAAGCAGATGTTCTCGAGAATGTTTGCGAAACTTCGACCCATTTTCCTTTTTCAACTCCGGAGATATTTAGGTCAACAATTTTGTAAGGATTGTTCAAAATCACCCTGATTTTACTAACTGTTGTCGTAGGGTCAATCCAAACTTTCATTTTTATGGTATTGTTGCCCGTAGGAAGATTGATAGCGCCATACGGGGTGTACATCGTATAATTGCCACTTAAAGTCCCAGTATTTTTAAATCGCAAACTCATATCACCTGAGGCGGCTTTGTCATTTTTCATCCTCCAATTCACCGTTCCAGCACTGTACCAATTATTGCTTCTGCCTTGAAAGTTAAATGGCCCTTCAAATCCTAGCGCATTAAAATTAGGAGGGGTAATTTCTTTTTGCCAAATACGTACATAATCCACTTTAAATTCGGCTGGAGTCGCTAAATCAGCCATGGCAGGCAACCCGTACCAAGAAAAAACTTCTGCATCTAGCCAAACCTCTTGCGGGTAAAACAAACGCCATTGATCAGCGGCTTCCAGTTCTTGTCGGGTGGCTTGTCGAATCAATTGACCATTGAAATAGATTTTTACATAATCTTTATCCCATTCAAAACCGTAAACAAAATAATCACTAGCCACACGCGCCGCTAGTACGGTTTCTTTTTTCCAATCTGAAGTACTAGTCTTTTCAGGATCCCAATTGATTATGTTGGTTCGGTATTTTTTCTCTAGGTCTGCATTTTGTCCAGCAGGATTTCCTATCGGACGTTTTCCGAAATTTTCGACCATGTCAATTTCAGAGTGGTATCCTGTAGTCCAAAAAGCACCTGTTACAGGAGCATCAGCTAGTTTACAACGCACTTCCATATAGCCGTATTTAAAAAAGCGTTCGCTCAAAATACAGGATTGGGTAATAGGTTTGCTTTTGTCCGCAGCAGTAGCTGTACCGCCATAATAAGTACCCTCTTGCATTTCGTTCACAAAAGTAAAGCTAGGTTCCCATTTTGACGAAAGGATCAAATCTCCGTTTTCGACTCTTACATTATGTGGGGCAAATTGTCCTGGAGCTCTTCCTTTCCATTTGCTTCTATAATCCCCATTTTCGCCCAATATCCACCATTTGGTTTTGTCTAAGGTTGTACCATTAAATTCATCGCTTAGATAGGTGTTCAGGTTCCAGCCAGCGGTATTCGTTGGGTCTGATGCAGGATAATTTTGTGCTTGTATGGCAGCCAGATTGCAAGTCAATACAACAAGGAGTAGGGGCAATTGAAAAAATAGTCTTTTCATTTTGGTTCGTTTATAGTAATGGTCGTTTTGTACGATTCTTTTAGTATTAGAAAAAAAATCTAATAAGTAAAATTAATTGTTTTTACCGTTGCTATATAACTAGAAATTAGCCATGAATAGATGTATTTTATCTTGTTGCTGTGGTTGTTGGTGAGAGTTGCCCACAGATACTACGGATGAAACGGATTTTGACGGATTTTTTAAACACAAAGCTCACAAAGGGCACTAAACTGTTGTTTACTAT
>NZ_JBAWDL010000062.1:0-8821 GCF_049590715.1 Flavobacterium sp. | reverse complement strand
TATGTACAGAACTTCTCTAGATTTAGATGGGAAAGTAACTAATGATGGAAAATTATTGTATCGTTTTAATTCCATGGGACAAACTAAAAATAGTCACCGTGATTTTGATTACAATAACCGCTATACCATTGCACCTGTATTAAAATATTTAGCAGATGAAAATACCGCACTTACATTAGAATATACCCATCAATTCTCACAGGTAAACATGATTGGTACTAATTATTCTTTCTCTAAATAAGGGTATGCTGATTTGCCAAGAAATTTCACTACAGGAGAACCTAATTTTGCTCCAACCAATATGAATGACAAAAGTCTTCTTGCTATTATGGAACATAAAATTAATGACAATTGGAAATTCACAGGACAAGCAGGATATTTTAACTACACTCAAGTAGGAATGTCAATGTGGCCTGATGCTATTACAGGTGTTGATGAGAATATCATGCAAAGACGTGTTTACATATCCGAAGATTATGCATTAGCTAAAACAGGACAGCTTTTTTTAAATGGTCAAGAGAAAACAGGAACTGTTAACCATAAAATACTTGCTGGTTTTGATATGAGTGATAAAATAAATTATTACGATTGGACACAAAGTGCCTTACTTCCTGATCTTGATATTTACAATCCTGTTTATGGAACAGTTACTGCTGCTAATATGCCCATATTTGATAGAAGTGTAGATATTAAAGTAAGAGGATTGCAATATAAAAATGCCTACAATGCATTTTATGTTCAAGATGAACTTGGGTTCTTGGAGAACCAACTTCGTTTGACGCTTGCTGGAAGATATACTACTCTAAAAACTGCAACTGTATATTCTGGAGAATACAAAGGAAGTAAATTTACTCCTCGTATTGGTTTGAGTTATTCTATTAACAAAAACACTTCTATCTATGCCATGAGAGACCAATCATTTAATGAAAACTATGGTACGGATTGGGAAGGAAAAACATTTAACCCATTAACAGGTACTAACCTTGAATTGGGTTTCAAAAAAGACTGGTTGAATGGAAAATGGAATTCTGTATTTGCTTTGTACCAAATAACCAACAACAACATCCTTACTGCGGATCTTGAGCATTCTACTGGAGCTCAACAATTCAGTAAACAAAGTGGTCAACAAAAAGTAAATGGTTTTGAAGCCGACATTAGAGGTGAAATATTCAAAAATTTAGATTTAATTATCAACTATGCTTTTACAGAAGCTAAAATTACTGAAGATTCTGATCCATTATTAATAGGCGCACAAGTCTCTGGAACCTCTAAGCATGTGCAAAATGCGTGGTTGAATTACAAAATAGACAATGGTGCTTTAAATGGTTTAGGTATTTCGTTAGGATACCAATACCAAGTGGATAGAAAACCATGGTTTGCTTCTAATGACGAAACACAATTACCTGATTATTTCCGTATGGATGGTGGACTAACTTATACTAAGAATAACATAACATTTAATCTAATCGTTAATAATATTTTAAATCAATACTTATATTCTGGTGGTTATTATACCTATAATCAAACCTATTATTGGCAGTCGGAACCTGGCACAAATTTTCGTATGTCAGTTGGGTATAAATTTTAAGTTTTTTTTATTTGTTTGTTTATCTTTTTTTATCCAACTCAACTCCTCATTTCGGTGAGGAGTTTTTATTCTTAATCCATGAAAAAGAACAATTTCACTAAAGCTATTAAAATCCTTCACTTATGGCTGGGACTATCTTCAGGTATCATTGTATTTATCATTGCCATAACAGGTTGCCTATATGCATTTCAAGAGGAAATACAAAACTATACAGAAACCTATCGTTTTGTTGAAAGTAAAAACGAACCTTTCCTACTCCCCTCTCAACTAGAAAAAATTGCACGAAAAGAGCTTCCTAATAAAAGTCTTCACGCTATAGAATACAATAGTTCAGAAGAAGCTGCCGAGGCTATCTTTTTTCATTATGAACCATCCTATTATCATATTGTTTACCTCAATCCTTATACAGGTGAAGTACTTAAAAATGTAAATATGGAGGAAGGTTTTTTCCGTTTCATTTTAGACGGACACTTCTATCTATGGTTGCCTCACAAAATAGGGCAAGTAGTCGTAGCATCGGCTACTTTAATTTTCCTGATACTTCTCCTTTCCGGACTTTATCTTTGGTATCCAAAAAACAAAAATGCCCGTAAACAACGTTTTTCATTCAAATGGAAAAAAACAACCAAATGGAAGCGAAAAAATTATGACCTACACAATATCACAGGGTTTTATGTGCTTCTTATTGCACTAATTTTTGCCATTACAGGGCTTGTATGGGGATTTAATTGGTTTGCTTATTCGTATTACAAAGTACTTGGTGGCGAAAAAACATTAGTTTATGAAGATCCAATTTCAGATAAAAAAACAATTGCAGCAACCAATCCTATTGATAAAGTATGGCTTTTGATGCAAAAAGAATACCCCCAAGCCGAATCTATCGAAGTCCATCCGCCAGAAAATGACAGCACAACCATTGCAGCTAATGCTAATCCTGATGCAGGAACTTATTGGAAAATGGATTATCGTTATTTTGATCAATACACTTTAGAAGAAAAAGAAGTCAATCACATTTTTGGTAAATATAAAGACGCTGCTGTAAGTGATAAACTCATGCGAATGAATTATGATATTCATACAGGAGCTGCATTAGGTTTACCAGGGAAAATATTTGCCTTTTTAATTAGTTTACTTATTGCAAGTTTACCCGTTACTGGTTTTTTTGTGTGGTGGAATAGAAAGAAAAAACAAAAATCATGATAGGTTTTCTTTTAAACCATTACCAAATTTCATTCTTTTAAAAAAATAAAATAAAAATATTTTATACTTACTATAACTTATTTATTTTTACATTTGCACTATTTTTATTTATTCTAAATATATTTAAACAAACTGACATTTAAAATCCACTCTTTTTTTATGAAAAAAAAAATAATCCTTTCCTTAACTCTAGTCGCTAGTTTATTTGCGAATGCCCAACAAAAAAACAGTCTTTTAGATGCTTCTTTTTGGAAAACTAGCCCAGATCTAAACGCAATTAAAACCGAGATCGAAAAAGGTAATAATCCATCAGAATCAAATGATAGAGCTTTTGATCCAGTAGTGATGGCTATTATGAATGATGCTCCAGTTTCAACAATACAATATTTAGTAGAACAGCCAGGAAATAGTGTCAAAAAACCAACACACGATAGTCGCATTTATTTGCATTGGGCAGCTGGAAAAGGGAATCTAGAAACTGTAGAATACTTAATTAACAAAGGATCAGATATTAATTTAGAAGACAGTCACAGTAGTTTTCCTATTACAGCAGCAGCAAGTAGTGGTGTTGCTAATACGGCAATTTATGAAGCCTTTTTTAAAGCGGGTATCGACCCAAAGAGAAAATACCAAGATGGAGCTAACTTGTTACTTTTATCCATTTCATCGGATAAAAATCTGAGCTTAGCTGACTATTTTTCAACTAAAGGAATGTCGTTAAAAGATGTAGACAACAATGGTAATACGGCTTTTGATTACGTAGCCAAATCAGGTAATATTCCATTATTAAAAAAACTATTAACAAAAGGAGTAAAATTTAGTGATAATGCGCTGATTATGGCAGCCCAAGGTTCACGCCGTGACTCCAATCCTATTGAAGTATACCAATATTTGGTTGACGAATTAAAAATAAAACCCACAGTAACCAATAAAGAAGGTGAAACAGTGTTGCACTTACTTGCAAATAAGCCAAAACAAACTGAAATCATCAATTATTTTATTACTAAAGGAGTAGCTATAAATAAAGCCGATAAGGAGGGAAACACCCCTTTAATGATTGCAGCATCTGCTAGAGATAGGGCTGCATTAGAGCTTTTGTTACCAATGGTAAAAAACACTAATACTCAAAACAACAAAGGACAATCTGCCTTGACAAAAGCGGTAGAAAATGGTTCTCCTGAAGCGGTAACAGCACTATTAAACAAAGGCGCTGACATAAATATCCTTGATAAAGAAGGAAACAATTTAGGGTTCTATCTTATTCAATCCTACCGCCCTCAAATGGGAATGGGACGTGGCGATGGAGGTTCTAATTCAAAACAAAATCCATTTGATACTAAAATAACTATACTACAAGACAAAGGACTTAATTTAGCTAACGCACAAAAAGATGGAAGTACTTTGTATCATTTGGCTGTTATCAAAAACGATTTAACTTTGCTTAAAAAGATTACCCCATTACATATTGATATCAATGCTAAAAACAAAGATGGATTAACGGCTTTACACAAAGTGGCGATGATTTCAAAAGACGATAGCATCTTGAAATATTTTCTATCGCTAGGTGCTAAAAAAGACATCAACACTGATTTTGACGAAAGCCCTTATGCGTTAGCAAAAGAAAATGAAACTTTAACCAAAAACAACGTATCTCTAGAATTTTTAAAATAATCTTTCAGTGATTAGCATTCTATTTTACAAAACAAAATGGTTACTAATTACACATTCTATAAAATTCTAAACTAATTACGAATCACCATTCACTAATTACCACACTATGAAATCAATACTAAAAATAGCTTTTTCGACGGCAATCATCTGTCTTTTATCGTTTCAAGCTACTGCACAAACAAGCAAATACAAATGCATGCTTCAAATGTCTAATTATATTGGCGAAGGGGCGTATGTTGTTGTCTCTCTTATCGATCCAAAAGGCGCATACGAAAAAACACTCTACGTAATGGGTGACGATAAAAAATGGTACAAAACATTGAAAGAATGGCATAAATTTTATGCTAAAAAACCAACAAACATTAGCGCAATTACTGGTGCATCAATAACAGGTGGTGATCGTAGTATCACTACTTTAGAAATTGATAATGCTAAAATTAATAGCGGTTATAAATTGCGTTTTGAAACTGCTGTTGAGGATCAAAAATACAACACAACTGACTTAGAATTACCGCTAACAACAGAAGGACTCGCTGCTAAAACAGAAGGTAAAGGCTACATCCGTTATGTACGATTCAACAAAATATAATTAGAATTTCAACACAGATTTCTCCCGCTTTCATAGATAAAAACAAGTTATTGAGGATTAGATTCTAAAATAACACTTTACAAAATCTGTGATACTTTGAGAAATCTGTGTTTCTTTTTTTTTAAACTCTTTCTTCAATGACTCTTTCTTTTTGGCGTTATTCCCATTTGGCTTTAGCTGTATTTTCTTCTTTATTTTTAATTTTAGCTTCCGTAACAGGAGTTATACTCGCTCTAGATGCTGTCCAAGAAAAAGTACCGTCTTATCAAGTAGCCCATTTTGAACAAATCAAGTTGGTTGAAACACTACCTATTCTTCGAAAAGTCTATCCCGAAATAACTGAACTCAGTGTAGACCATAATCAATTTGTAACCCTCCAAGGAATTGATCAACAAGACCAAGATGTGAATAATTTCATTGATCCACGAACTGGAAAAATCATTGGCAAACCCATCAAAAAAAGCGATTTTATCCAATGGACTACCGCTTTGCACCGTTCCTTATTCCTTAAAGAAACAGGACGTTTTGTTGTAGGGTTGATTTCGTTTCTTCTTATTCTTATAGCTTTATCAGGTTTTGTACTTGTTCTTAAAAGACAAAGAGGATTGCTAAACTTCTTTTCCAAAGTAATCAAAGAATATCTAGCCCAATATTACCATGTAGTTTTAGGGAGATTAGCCCTAATTCCTATTTTGATTATAGCCGTATCTGGCACCTATTTATCGTTAGAGAAATTTCATTTTTTTATGGATAAAAACCCAGAAACTGAATTTTTAAAAGAGATTAATTCTTCTAAAAACAAATCATTTTTCAAAAACACTTTATTGTCGGACGTTCAAAAAATTGAATTCCCTTTTTCAGAGGATCCTGAAGATTATTACATCATAAAATTGAAAGATCGTGAAATCGAAGTCGAACAATTTACAGGTGTTATCATTAGCGAAAAACTTTTCCCAGTAACCAAATTGCTATCTGATTTAAGTTTGGAGTTACACACGGGACGAACGAATATTTTATGGGCAATTATTTTAGGATTAGCGAGTTTAAATATTCTCTATTTTATTTATTCTGGTTTTGCGATGACTTTAAAACGAAGAGCTACTCGCATTCAAAACAAATACAACGCTACTGATAGTGAGATTATTTTGCTAGTAGGTTCTGAAAATGGAAGCACTTTTCGATTTGCCAATGCTATTTACAAACAATTATTAGCCAATGATCAAAAGGCTTTTATTTGCCAAATGAATCAGTACACTACTTATCCAAAAGCAACTGAAATTATAGTTTTTGCATCGACGCATGGTTTGGGAGACGCTCCTTCTAATGCAACTAAATTTACAACATTAGTAGTAACAATTCCTCAGCAACAAAAAGTGAATTTTTCAGTTGTTGGTTTTGGATCGAAAGCGTATCCTGATTTTTGTGGATATGCATACGAAATTGACAACTTACTAAGTGCTCAAAGCTGGGCAGAAAGCTTTTTAGAATTACAAACGGTTAATGACAAATCATCCCAAGAATTTATAAACTGGGTTCGCTTATGGAATCAAAAATCAGGATTTTCCTTATCTACTACTCCATCTTTATACAACCATGTTCCAAAAGGGTTACAGAAAATGATGGTCTTAGAAAAAACAATTATTTCAGAAACCGATCAAACTTTTTTACTAACACTCCGAACCAATAGTAGAACCCAATTTACTTCAGGCGATTTATTAGCAATTTATCCAACTAATGACACTCGTGAACGCCTCTACTCTATCGGGAAACACAACGGAAATGTACAACTTGTAGTCAAGTTGCATCCTTCAGGTTTAGGTTCTAGCTATTTATACAATGTTGAACCAGGAGCTATTATTAAAGCTAGAATCATCCATAACAGTGCTTTTCATTTGCCTAAAAAAGCAAAAAAAGTTGCCCTAATATCTAACGGTACGGGAATTGCACCATTTTTAGGAATGATTAAACAAAACAAGAAAAAGACAGCCATTCACTTGTACGCTGG
This sequence comes from Flavobacterium sp., assembly GCF_049590715.1. Classification (GTDB taxonomy): domain Bacteria; phylum Bacteroidota; class Bacteroidia; order Flavobacteriales; family Flavobacteriaceae; genus Flavobacterium. The sequence goes on along the minus strand of NZ_JBAWDL010000062.1, from coordinate 1,768 downwards.
TTTTAGAAAAGAGACAGAAAGCACCAAACATTACGAATCCTTTGCAGCTACTATGATTCAAAAACAACAATTGATAAATTTGCATGTAGCTTTTTCGCGTGAAGCGAATCATTTTTATGTCATGGATTTAATTCAGCGTGATGCTCGCTTTTTTGTAGATTTATTAAAAGAAGGTGGTACCGTCATGATTTGTGGCTCTCTGGCAATGCAACACGATGTCGAAACTATTTTGGATGCCATTTGCCAAGCTGAAATTTCAACTTCACTTTCTGATTTCAAAGAAAAAAATCAAATTTTGACAGATTGTTACTAATATAGAAAAGCTACATCTATAATTAAGAATTTGTTTAAATCTGTAAAATTGGCGTGCCAATATTTACACCCAGATAGTAAAGAATTAAGCAGTATGGATTATTTATGAATAAAAAAAAAAGAATATGAAATCAACAGTGCGTATTTTTCTTAAAAAATTGCTTTTTTTTATAGTAATTATTTCTAGTTTTACTAGCCATAGTCAAATTCTCCGAAAAAGAACCACCCTACTTATGGGAGGTCGTTTTGATATTTCTATTGTTGCCAATGATTCCCTAACAGCTGAAAAAAACATTGATACTATTATTTCTGAAATCAGCCGAATCGAACATTTAATTTCCGACTGGAAACCTACTTCACAAGTATCACAAGTCAATCAAAATGCGGGTATCCAACCTGTAAAAGTAGATCGAGAAGTTTTTGAATTGACACAACGCGCACTTCGTCTTTCAGAAATTACCAATGGAGCTTTTGACATCAGTTTTGCAGCAATGGAGAAAATTTGGAAATTTGATGGTTCCATGACTAAGATGCCTTTGGCAGAAGCCGTAAAAAAATCAGTTGAAAAAGTAGGCTATAAAAATATCGTTCTAGATTCCCTCCAATCCACAATATTTCTACAACTGAAAGGTATGAAAATCGGTTTTGGGGCTTTAGGCGAAGGCTATGCAACAGATAAATGTCGAAACATGATGTTAATCAAAGGCATTAAAGCAGGAATTATCAATGCTTCTGGAGATATGAGTACATGGGGATCACAACCCAATGGGAAACCATGGAATATTGGCCTAACCAATCCTTTTAATACAGATAAACTAATTGCTACGATTCCTCTTAATTTTGACGCAGTAACCACTTCTGGTAATTATCAAAAATATGTGATTTTAGATGGAAAACGCTATTCTCATATTATCAATCCCGCAACAGGTTATCCTTCAACAGGATTGTGTAGTGTAACCGTATTAGGTCCTAATGCTGAAATGGCAAATGGATTGAGCACCTCTTTAATGGTTTTAGGAAAAACAAAAGGACTGGAACTATTGAAACAATTTCCTAAGTACAGTTGTATCATGATTACCGATGATGAGAAAATTGTAAAATCTAAAAATTTTCGCATCAAAAATCTCAAAATGAAGTTTTAAGTATTGCATATTTTTATTCAACTATTCATTTAAAATAAGGTGAAATTTATCCAAAAGTAATGATATCTATTTGTAAGACAAACGTATACAAAAACCAAAATCACTTTAAGAGAATTCCATTTCTTTCCGAAAAACTAAAACACAAACTTTTAATGATAATTCACTAAAAAAGACAAATCATTAAAAATAACACACTAAAAAACACATTAATTACGAAAATCAAAAAATTAAAGATGTTAAAATTGTTTTAAAATAATTATATTTATTTATTCTAAATAAGTTTTGATGATTAAAATGTCAGTACTATATTTGCA
>NZ_JBAWDL010000061.1:0-31079 GCF_049590715.1 Flavobacterium sp. | reverse complement strand
AACGTTACGCTAAAGTGGGTAAAAAAGTACACTTGCGCCATTTGAGTGCCGACTGTCGTCAGTTATTGCAAAATGCAGAAGAAATCATTGATGTCAATATCCTTGAAGATCCTACTTATAAAGTGGTAATCGATTAAGGTTTGACTTAAGGAATTGGATTATGTGTTAAATAATTTTTGAATTTAGAGTAACGAGTTTTGATTTCAGATTTGTAGTTACAAATGAAACATTGTCTAATTTATTAGTGCTTTGAGGAATCTGAAATCAGAAATTGTTAATCAAAAATTTGCAATACAATTTGATAAAAACAACAAAGCCACTTAGAAATAGGTGGCTTTGTGTGTTATTATTCTAAAAGAAGAACGAGTTTAGATTTTCTTCATTTGGTCTTTCATCATTTTGATTTGATCTTTTAGCATTCCTTGTTTGTCTAACTTTTTAGCTTCGTTCAATAAGTTAGTTGCTTCTAGTTTTCTTCTTCTAGTCATTGCTACACCAGCAAGGTTTAATTTGGCTACAGCCAAATCCATATCCATTGATAAACCTAATTCAATTGCTTTTTTGAAATACTTCTCTGCTAGTTGTAAATTCGTTTGAGAATTCATGATTCCATGAAGGTAGTTAAAATACCCTTGTTGTTTTTTTACCAAAGCTGTATCTGGATTTTTGATAAACGACAACCATTTAGTTGCTCCAACAAAATCTTGTTTTCTTAATTTTAAAAAAGCCAATAAGATAAATTCGTTTTTGAAATAAAGGAAAATAGGGATTATACTTAATAGGATTAGGAAAATTCCGTTACCGATATTGTTTTCTGTAAATTGCCAAACGCTAGTAATAAGGATTAAGCCAGCAATAATTAACTTGATATTTTTATGAAACATAGATTTTGTTTTTAAGCAAGCAAAGATAGTAAAATGAATAGGATACTAGCAAAACAAATATCAATTGTGTGAAGTGATTGATACTGTTCTTTTTAGCTTTGTTTGTGTGGTTTTAGTAACTAAAAAAAATAATTTATTGTTTAAAAAAAAGTAAGATGGATTAAGTAGTGGTTTTGGTATAATTCTTTTTTAATTATCAATTAATAATGGTTTTTTGAGTAAAATACAGTACAGTTATGATTTTTATTTTAGCGAGTAATGAGCATGATTAAACGGTATTTTAAAACGCAAATTATTTAAAAGTATGTACCTTTATTAGTGAAAATTAAAACTGTTTTTTGTAAATCTACAAATCTAATTCTTGTATATTTTGGTTTAGTTTTTTGATGACTTTGGCAGGATTACCTACAGCGAGTGAGTTGTCAGGAATATCTTTTGTGACTACAGATCCAGCTCCAATTACACAGCCGTTTCCTATGGTTACTCCAGGGCAAATAATAGCATTTCCACCAATCCAACAATCGCTTCCTATTGTGATCGGAAAAGCCATTTCGTGAGTGCGTCTGGTCACGGCATCGAGTGGGTGAGTGGCGGTGTAAATTTGAACACCTGGTCCTAAAAGTGTGTTTGAACCTATGGTTACTTTGTTGCAATCTAGCACGACACAATTGACATTAAAGTAGACGTTTTCACCACAAAAAATATTGTATCCATAGTCGCAATGAAAGGGTGGTTCGATGTATAAATTCTTGCCTGAATTTGGAATTAATTCAGCTAAAATAAGTCGAGCATTTTTGGTAATTCGGTATTCTTTTACGTTTAATCTATGCAGTAGAATCTTGGCTTTTCTACGGTCTTTTTTAAGCTCTTCTCCACCCGCAAGATAGAGATCTCCATGTATCATTTTTTCTTTTTCAGTTTCCATATTTTTAAAAAAATAGTGTTCGTAAATATACACTAAATAGGGTAGGGTTGCAAAGCGGTTTTTGTTTAAAGGAAATGGTTTATTAGTTTTTTTTCAAATAATTTGATTCTTAATACCTGTTTTTTTCTTTTTTGTCTTGGTTTAAAAATGATGAAAGTATTTAGTTAGGTTGTGTTGTTTAAATAACTGGTGCTTAGTTTTATGATTGTTCATTATAGAGAATATCTATGATGGTTTTTTAAAGCTTTTAAATGGTTTTTTGGAAAGAAATAGAGAAAGTAAAATGATTTTTGCTAAAAATTAAAATCTTGCTTTTAGTCGTTTTTTAAATTCGATAAAAAGAAAAATTATTATAGTGAAATCATAATAGCACCTACTATTTTAATTAGGGAAAATGTAAACGTGCAGTTACAAATAAAGAAAAATAAATCGATGTATTGATGCTATTTTTGGTTCTTTTTTTTAGTCCTCATTTTTCTATTTTTTGATAGGTGAATTGGTAGTTTGAATTGGTAGTTTGAATTGAATTTTAAAGGCGTTTGAAAAAGAAGTTTTTCATCTTGATTCCTTGTTGGTTTTGGGGTAAAAAAAAGGGATACTGAATTTAAAAAAGAGATTTTTTTTGAAGATAATGCATATCATTGTAACTAATAATTTTTTGTTAATCATTTCATTAAAACAGTTTAAAGATTGTAAATTCGTTTCCTATTGATATTAAAAAAAAATACTATGAAGTCACTCCTTTTGGTTTTTGGTTTTTGGTTTTTTTCTGCTAATAGTATAGCTCAAAAAACAGCTATTTTTGATTCATATACGGCACTGGAAAAAACAATTTTGAATGATCAAAATACAACTTATGTTGTTAACTTTTGGGCAACTTGGTGTGCGCCTTGTGTTAAAGAATTACCTTATTTTGAAAAACTAAATGCGGAAAATAAAAAGGTGAAAGTGGTTCTAGTAAGTTTGGATTTTAAAGATCAATATGAAAAAAAGTTGCTCCCTTTTTTGAAAAAGAAAGCCATCAAATCTCAGGTGGTTTTGCTGACAGATAAGGAGTATAATACATGGCTTCCACAGGTGGATAAAAATTGGTCAGGTTCTATTCCAGCAACTTTGATTATCCAAAAAGGAAAGAAGATTTTTGTAGAAAAAGATTTTGCTTCTTATCAAGAATTAAATAATTATGTCAATTCGAATACTAACTAAATACTTATATACTATGAAAATTCTAAGTTCTTTATTTTTTCTTTTTTCTTTTTTTATTGGCGTTGCCAATCCTATTCCGCCCGCAGGCTATAAAACAGGTGATGTAGCTGCTGATTTTAAACTAAAGTCAGTTGATGGTAAAACGTATAGTATGTCTGATTATAAAGACGCAAAAGGCTTTATTGTGGTTTTTACTTGTAACCATTGCCCTTTTGCTAAAAAATATGAAGATAGAATTAATGATTTGGCTAAAAAATATAAATCTAAAGGATATATTTTATTAGCAATCAACCCTAATGATCCTACGGTGCAACCTGAAGATAGTTTTGATTTAATGAAGGTAAGAGCTAAAGAAAAAGGTTTTGCTTTTCCGTATTTGTTTGATGAAGGACAGAAAGTATATCCTCAATATGGAGCAACTAAAACGCCTCATGCTTTTTTATTAGATAAAAATCGTGTGGTAAAATACATAGGGGCAATTGACGATAATGTTGATAGTGCTGCTGATGTAAAAGAGAAATATCTTGAAAATGCTATTGCAGCAGTAGAAAGTGGAAAAACACCTTCGCCAGAAAACACTAAGGCTATTGGTTGCGGGATTAAATATAAAAAATAACCCCGAATTGAGTTAAAAAGAAAAGACTCCAAAAATCTGATTTTGGAGTCTTTTTTGTATTTACAAAGATGTAATCATTTTTTAAATATTCCACCAAGTATTCCACCAAGTCCACCTTTTTTGGATACGACATCCATAGCATCGTTCATATCCACTTTTCCGTCACCATTTTGGTCTAAACCAAATTGTCCACCGTATTTGCTAATAGCATCCATAATTCCAGCACTATTACCATTTGAGATGGAGTCTATGATGTCGGAAACTTGAATACTAGAATCATTTGGGTCTTTTGCTTTTCCTATTAATGCACTTATAATTTGTGGAATCAATTTTGAGGCTATTCCTGTAGCGTCTGATGCGCTTAATCCAAATTTTTGGGTCAAGTTATCGGTTAGTTCCGAAGTTAATTTTTGCACCACTAGGTTAGACTTGTTGTCTGCATTTTTTCCTTCAAAAAGACAAGCTAATTGTTCTGTGCCTCCTTCGGTTACTATTTTTTGTAATCCTCTAATAATAGAATGGCTTGCTTCGTCTATGACGGCTTCGTTTTTGTCGTTAGGAACTACGTTATTTTTGATGACTGATTCTACGCCAAATTGTTGTGCTAAATTTGTTAATTGGTTAAGCATAATTTGTATTTTAGTATGTCTCCCAAATTTAATAAAAAAAAATGGGTTTATTGTTTTTTAAAACAATAAACCCATTTAGATATAACTAAAAATTAACTTGATTATCCAATCAAATTAATGATTTGTGAAGCTAATTCAGTACCAATTCTATCTTGTGCTTCTCCTGTTGCAGCTCCAATGTGTGGAGTTAAAGAGATTTTTGAATGCATTAAGATTTTCATTTCTGGTTTTGGCTCGCTTTCAAAAACGTCCAATCCTGCAAATGATACTTTTCCGCTATCCAAAGCAGCGATCAAAGCGATTTCGTCAATTACACCACCACGAGCACAGTTAACGATACCTACACCGTCTTTCATGATTGCTAATTCTTTCTCACCGATGATGTAGCCATCTTGAGCAGGAACGTGCAATGTAATGAAGTCAGCTTCTTTGAATACTGATTCTAATGATTGAGATACAATTGTTGTTGTGATTGATTGTCCGTCAAAGAATTCAACTTTTACGTCCACTTGTGGGATGAAGCTATCAGCAGTGATTACTTTCATGCCTAAACCAAGAGCCATTTTTGCAGTAGCTTGACCAATACGACCAATACCTACGATACCTAAAGTTTTACCTCTTAATTCAGTTCCGTTAGCGTACGCCTTTTTCAAACCATCAAAGTTTGAATCTCCTTCTAGAGGCATGTTTCTGTTTGAATCATGTAAAAAACGAACACCGTTGAATAAGTGACCAAACACTAATTCAGCAACAGATTCTGATGAAGAAGCAGGAGTATTGATTACGTGAATTCCTTTGCTTTTAGCATAGTCCACATCAATATTATCCATACCTACACCACCACGACCAATGATTTTTATGCCAGGACAAGCATCAATAATGTCCTTACGAACTTTAGTTGCACTACGAACCAAGATAACGCTTACGTTATTTTCGTTAATGTAATTTGCTACTTGTTCTTGAGCAACTTTTGTAGTGATTACTTCAAAACCACCTTTTTCTAAAGCCAAGATTCCACTTTTTGAAATCCCGTCATTTGCTAATACTTTCATGTTTTATTTCATTACGAGCTATAATTTATTATTGTAGCTCAAATTAATTGAATGGTTTAGAAGCTATTTCCTGCTATCCGTTTCAATCTTGTGTCGGCGTAGATGCCTGCCGCCACAAGGATTTTCACTTCTATCAGGGCTAGAGCCTCTGCTAGCTTTTAAGGTTCTAAGCTTTTGAGTAACCAAGATTCTAAGTTTTAATCTCAAATCCTAAATCCTTAATCTCAAATCTTCAATCCTTAAATCAAAAATTTAAACCGCTTTTTCCAAAGCTTGCATAGTATCTACTAATACTTGTACGCTTTCAATTGGCATAGCATTGTAGATAGATGCTCTGTAACCACCCACTGAGCGGTGTCCAGGTAATCCTGAAATTCCAGCTTCTTTCCACATTTTATCAAATGTTTCTGTGTGCTCTGAATTATTTAATAAGAAAGTAACGTTCATGTTAGAACGATCTTCTGTAACAGCAGCCCCTTTAAACAATGGGTTTCTGTCAATTTCATTATAAAGCAATTCTGCTTTAGCATTGTTTAATTTTTCAACAGCTGCGATACCACCTTTCTCTTTGATCCATTGCAAAGTCAACAAGGAAGCGTAAACAGGAAAAACAGGAGGAGTATTGAACATACTATCTGCTTTTACGTGTTTGGCATAGTCTAACATACTTGGAATAGCACGTCCACTTCTACCAATGATTTCCTCTTTAATAACTACTAATGTAGTTCCAGCAGGTCCCATGTTTTTTTGAGCCCCAGCGTAAATAATATCAAATTGAGTGAAATCTAAATCTCTTGAAAAAATATCCGAACTCATGTCGCACACTAATGGCACATTTGTTTTAGGAAATGATTTCATTTGAGTACCAAAAATGGTGTTGTTACTAGTACAGTGAAAATAATCTGCATCCGCTGGAATTTCATATCCTTTAGGTACATTATTATAATTGTCATCTTTTGAAGAAGCAACTATAACCGTTTCACCAAAGAATTTAGCTTCTTTAATAGCTGCAGTAGCCCAAGTTCCTGAATCTAAATAAGCTGCTTTTCCATTTTCTTTCATCAAGTTGTAAGGAACCATCAAAAATTCTAAACTAGCTCCGCCAGCAAGAAAAAGAGCTTGGTAACCTTTACCTTCTAATCCTAGTAATTCAAGTGCTAATGCTCTTGCTTCGTCCATCACAGCAACAAAGTCTTTGCTGCGGTGCGAAATTTCTAAGATAGATAATCCTGAATTATTGAAATCTAAAATCGCTTGTGCTGATTTTTCAAAAACTTCTTGTGGTAAAATACAAGGTCCTGCGCTGTAGTTGTGTTTTTTCATGGTGTAGTTTATGTCCAAAAAATTAAAATGCAAATTTCGGTAATAGTACTCGAATAAACATTAAATTATTCATAATAATTATTAAATTTTTCCTTAGGTTATTAACAAAAACGATATAGTATCGATATTATCTGCGTAATCCCATAAATTTGGCTGTTGTGTTTGGCCAAAAACAATACTGTTTTTTGTCAGATTGTTGCTTACTATACATTGAAGATTTTCGGCTTCCAAATCTAATTTTTGTTCCAGTGTTACAAGGTCATCATAATATTCATAAAACACGCTCGAAATAGGGGAGGCGTGGCTACTGTCTTCTTTGATAGTTAAAAAGCCATTGTCAAGCAGTTTGAAATTGCTCATCAAGAAAACAGCCTTGTTATAATCGTAATTATTAGCATATTTTTCATAATGTATCACGTCTTGGTACTCAAATAAAGCGTCAAAAAAAGCGTCAAAGGAATATCCTTTTGGAACAAATAATTTAGAAACATTGCGACAACCCAATCCAAAATACCTGAAAATATCTTCGCCAAGGGCAACTAAATCTTCTTTGGTTTCCTGACCATTTAGTACTGCGACTGAATTTCGGCTTTTTCGAATAATCGAAGGTTTGTCTTTGAAATAATATTCAAAATAACGAGCAGTATTGTTGCTTCCAGTTGCGATTACCGCATCAAAATTTTCTAATTTCCCTTCTATAAAAGTTATTTTGTTACCAAATTCAGGTTCGATATAAATAATATATTTGGCTAAAAAAGGTAATAAATGCTGATCATTGGAAGAGGTTTTAATCAAAGCGTGATTTCCTGTAATCAAAACCGATAAAAAATCATGAAAACCTACCAGTGGAATGTTTCCTGCCAAGATTAATGCTACTTTTTTAGTAGTTATGTTCTCTAAATTATATGTATTTAACCAAGTGTCTAGATTTTCTTTAGTTAAGGCTTTTGCCCAAGATTTTAATGCAAAATAGACTTGTTCAGGAGTGTACCAGCCATTGTGAGACTGGGATAGTTTAATTAAATCAACAAAGGAGTCAAAAAACACATCATTTGCTAGAACGCCTTCTTTTCTGGTGTTTGCGCTCTCAGAAAATTGACTCAGGAATTTCCCGAGTGCTACAAAAACATTTTTTTTTGTTTCTAAGGTCATATTGCTTGTTTATGAAATGTTTTGATTGTAATTTTGCACAAAAGTAAACATAATAAAATCTAAAGTCAAAAGTCAAAAGTCGAAAGTCAAAAGTTTATTTAAAACAATTTGAAAAAGACTCTATAACTTTAAGACTTTATAACTTTAAGACTAAAAAGAATGGCAATTATCATAACAGACGAATGTATCAATTGTGGTGCATGTGAACCAGAATGTCCAAATACAGCAATTTACGAAGGAGCTGATGATTGGAGATATAAAGATGGTACTAAATTAACTGGAAAAGTTATTCTTCCTGATGGAACTGAAGTGGATTCTGACGAGGCGCAAACTCCAATTTCTGATGAAGTATATTATATTGTACCGGGGAAATGTACAGAATGTAAAGGGTTTCATGATGAGCCTCAATGTGCTGCTGTATGTCCTGTTGATTGTTGTATCCCTGATGATAATCATGTGGAAGATGAAGAAACTTTATTGAATAGACAAGCGTTTTTACACAACGAATAATTGTAAAAATACTTTTTGATACTAAAAACCTGAGTAATAAACTCAGGTTTTTTTGTTTAAAAAATAAAACTTTAAAGATAATATAGTTTTTTGTTTCTTAATAACTGGAATAACCATGTAGCGAAGTCAGCAAAGGGATAAAGTATAAAATAATCTATTCTTATTAATCTTTTAACCATTTGTTATAGTTTTTTTTTGGGGTTTTGATACATTTGCGTATATATTCTGAAATTCTTTTTATAATCAAAATAAACATTAAGCGATACCAAAATCAAAATGAAAAAAAACTATTCTCTTTTTAAAAAACATACTCTTTTATTAGTAGTATTGCTTTCTTCATATTCTGTTTTTTCACAAACCAATTACTATGTGAGTGCAAATGGTAATGATTCTAATAACGGAACATCTTCGGGTACCCCTTGGAAAACAGTTGGTAAAGTGAATAGTCAGGCTTTTGCAGCGGGATCAATAATAAATTTTAAATGTGGAAGTGTTTTTAATGGGAGTTTAGCGATTAACGGAAAAATAGGTACTGTTAGTAATCCTATTGTTTATAAATCATACGGATCGGGGAATAAACCTGTTATTAAGGCTTCGGCGACAGTTGCGAGTTGGACTTTAGTAAGTGGAAATGTTTGGAAAACTAACTTGGGCTTAGTAGGAGGTAAAAGATTGGCATCTTTATATATTGACAATAATGCACAGCAAATAGGAAGAGAACCAAACTTTAACACTACTGATGGTGGTTTTAGAGTGATAAAAACACATACTGCTGATAATCTTTCTATTTCAGAAAGTGCAAGTTTACCTTATCCTGCGGATCATTTTAAAGGAGGAGAAATTACTATTCGTACATTGAATGATTTAATGAAGTCTGAGGTGGTTACTTCACATAGCGGTAGTACAGTTGCTTTTAGTCAATCGAGTCCAACAAGTAGTAGTGAAAATATAGTACGTGATAATTTTGGTTACTTTTTTCAAAATCATGTCAATACTTTAGACAAGCAAGGAGAATGGGCACATGATACTGATAAGTCAATTCTTTATTTGTACAGCACTGTTGATCCTAATACGTTGAATGTTGAAATTCCTTCTGATTCATACGCTGTTGAAATAAAGAATAATAGTAAGTATGTTGAAATTAGAAATTTAGAATTTGATAATGGAATTAAAAATGTTATGAATATCAATAATATTTCTAATGTTATTATTGATGATTGTTCCTTTAATAATGGGAATGAATATGTGACTTTAGGATTTACATTGACTAATGTTACTTTTACGAATAATACCATAAATGATAGTAATAGTGTTGGTGTACGATGGGAAGGTTGTAGCGGTATAACATTTAGCAATAACACCATAACTAATATTGGAATGCGTGCAGGGATGGGAGCGATTAGTTATATTCCTTATACAGGATTACGAATTATAAGTAATGGTACTGGAAATGCAACGGTTATTGAGAAAAACAAACTAGATGGAATAGGGTATCACGGAATTAATTTTTCTGGTGGGAATATTACGGTTCAGTATAATGAAGTGGCTAATTATTGTGCTGTGAAAGATGATGGAGGAGGGATTTATACGGTAAACAATCAAAATGCCAATAATACTATTTTTAAAAATATTGTTCACGATGCTCCAGGTGCTTTCAGAGGGAATCCAGCAGGTGCAAGTCCTAAAACAGCTGGAATATATGTAGATAATAATTCAAATAATCAATTAATAAGTCAAAATACAGTATACAATGTGGGCGCATGGGGGATCATGACAAATCTTTCAGGGAATAATACAGTGATTGATAATACTGTATATAATTGTGGTAATGCAATTGTATCATCGACTTATAATAATAACTTTGGGCCTGGTGGCGCTGTTGCAAGAGCAGATAATAACACTTTTTTAAGAAACATCCTTTTTGCTAAAAGCAATACGCAATATTGTGCTTCCTATAGCAACCAAATAACGAATACGGATTTTGGAACCTACTTAGGAACATTAAATTTTAATTATTATTGTCAGCCTTATACAGGAGGCAAAGAAATAAGTACTAAAGAAGGAGGGACAAGCAAGGAATATCTTTTGTCAGCATTTAAAGCGACATTTCCTAATTATGAACCTAATGGAGCAGTGGCACCATTGAAATTTAGTAGTGGTACAGATCCTGATACTTTTATTCGCTTTGAAGTAAACCCAACAGCTGTTGCTAAAGTGATTAGTTTAGGGAATTTAATATACAAAGACGCTAAGAATGTTTCTTTTTCATCTGATGTAACCTTGCCTGCTTATTCTTCAATGGTTCTATTAAATACAGGGATAGTTCTTGCGGTAGATGAATTTGGAGATCAAATTGCTCCTGAGAACATTGTGGTTTATCCAAATCCTACTTCTGATTTCTTGAAATTAGAAAAATTAACAATAGGAGATACCATCAAAATTTATACGATTACTGGAAAAATAATAACTAGCCTTAAAGCAACTAGCGAAGATGAAGTAGTAGATGTTGCTCTTTTAGATTCGGGGATATACCTTGTTTCAGTTGGTGACCATTTCGTGACAAAATTTGTAAAAAAATAGTTTTTGTTAGTGTTTTAATCAGTAAGTATTGATTAATGAAATATGAAAGCTGTCTACTAGGACAGCTTTTTGTAGTATATGTATGAAGCTATAGATAGGTTTTTTGAAAATAAGGTTGAATGAGTTGGTTTTTTTAGATTTTGTTTTAAATTTACCCGTTTAGTACAGTTGTAAATACCCGTTTTTAAGATTTGATTTAGCGGGTTTAAATATGATAATTAACAACTTTTATTTGTTTGATTAATCCCTTACTTTATGAAGAAACTTTACTTCTTTTTTTTAATTTGTATTAATTCTTGTCTTTTCGGACAAAATAATGAGTATTCACTTGTTGTAAAAGACATAGAAACATTATTGCCAATTGAAAATGTAACTGTCGTTGTCTTAAAAACGAAGCAAATATTAGTAACCAATAAATTAGGGAAAGTTAGTTTTGAACTAAATGGATCATCAAGTATTGAAGTCTCCGAAATTGCGTATGAACCTGAAACTGTTCGTTGGGCTGTATTGCAAAAAAATGAATTTGTCGTGTATATAAAAAGCAAAGACAATAAACTAGACGAAATAATAGTTTCCAAAGAAAATCCTCAAAAAACCTTACAAAAGATTGTCACTAATTCTATACGAGCCTTGACTTTACCAGCCCGTCTCAAAGTGTATGTTAGAGAATTTTTTAAATTCAATGACATCTATTCCTATTATAATGATGGATTGGTCAATTTTCAGTTTACCAATGATCAAAAAAAAATTAAAACCGTTTTATTAATAGAACAAAATAGATCATACGGTTTGACTGAAAACTTTAATGGTGAGGATTTGTTAGGGTATAATTTGAATAATATTATGGAAAATTATATTAGTTTTAAATACCTTGAACCTCTTTTAAATTCAAAAATAATTAAGGATTATGATTTTTTAATAAAAGGAATGGCATCTAATAAAAATTACCAACTCTTATCAGCAATTCCTAAGACAGGAACAGAAGGGAAGCTAGATAATTATGAGGTTATATATGATGTTGACAAAAAAATAATCATTCAATACACCATTAAAGTGGCATCTAATAGATTGTCCGATTCGAAAGAAAAACAGGGTTCCAGTTCTAAAAATTATACAAAATCAATTGTAAATGTTTCTTATAGACTAACAAATTCGGATTACTTTTTTATAAGATCAAAAGAAGAGATTTCTTTTTATGTGGTTGAAAAAGATAAAATCAAACGTTACGAAGTTCAAAACGATTTCTTTTCTACTCATTTTGACAGAAAAAAATTTACTTATAATGACAATGATGTATTCAAGGAAAAAACACTTTTTAATAAAAAAAATAAAATTCTAACAAACTATTGGGATGTATCTGGTTTTACTGCTACAGATGAAGAAAAAAAAATTGTAGAATCCTTAGAATATAAATTGTAATCCTTTAAGATACATTTATTAAATCCTATATTTGCACACTTTTAAAAGCAAAAATATCATAACGTACCTTATAAAGTACTTTCTATAAATAAAAAAAAACATGAAAGCAGGAATTGTAGGATTACCTAATGTTGGAAAATCAACACTTTTTAATTGTTTGTCCAATGCCAAAGCGCAAAGTGCAAATTTCCCTTTTTGTACTATTGAACCAAATATTGGAGTAGTAAACGTACCTGATCCACGTATCAACAAACTAGAAGAGTTAGTAAAACCCGAGCGTGTGCAAATGGCAACTGTGGATATCGTAGATATTGCAGGATTAGTAAAAGGAGCTAGTAAAGGAGAAGGATTAGGGAATCAATTCCTAGGAAACATTAGAGAGTGTAACGCTATTATTCACGTATTGCGTTGTTTTGACAATGATAATATTGTACACGTTGACGGAAATGTAAATCCTATTCGTGATAAAGAAACAATTGATATTGAATTGCAGTTAAAAGATCTTGAAACTGTTGAAAAACGTTTGGAGAAAGTAAATCGTGCTGCAAAAACAGGAAACAAAGAAGCAATAACTGAAAAAGCACTTTTAGACCGCATCAGAGAAGCTTTGTTGCAAGCTAAATCAGCAAGAACGATCACGCCACAAAATAATGACGAGGAAGTTTTGATGGAATCGTTTCAATTAATCACAGCAAAACCTGTTTTGTATGTGTGTAATGTTGATGAAAACTCAGCAGTTAACGGAAACAAATATGTTGACCAAGTAAAAGAATTAGTAAAAGACGAAGATGCTGAGGTGATTATTCTTTCTGTAGGGGCTGAGGCAGATATTACAGAGTTAGAAAGCTACGAAGAGCGTCAAGTATTTCTTGAAGATATGGGATTGACTGAGCCAGGAGCATCAGTTTTGATTCGTGCAGCTTATAAATTATTGAAACAACAAACCTATTTTACAGCAGGCGTTAAGGAAGTTCGTGCTTGGACTATTAACATTGGTTCAACCGCACCTCAAGCGGCTGGAGTAATCCATACTGATTTCGAAAAAGGATTTATTCGTGCAGAAGTAATCTCATACGACGATTATGTGCATTACGGTTCAGAGGCTAAAGCCAAAGAAGCGGGTAAATTCAAAGTGGAAGGAAAAGAATATATTGTAAAAGATGGTGATGTAATGCATTTCCGTTTTAACGTGTAATTCTTTAGAGAAAAGAATAAAGAGAATAGAAGCAACCTGCAAAAGTAATTTTGCAGGTTTTTTTTTGTACCTATTTCCCGCTTTTCACTACAAGATTTTACCATTTTCCCTTTTTTTCTAAGACAAAAAAGGAGCTTCCTTTGGTCGCTCTTTTTTGCCAAGAAAAAATAGGTAATACTGTCAAAATGCTTTTCGTTTCAATCGGGGGTAGGATTGAGCTTTAAAAAAGGTGATAGAAAATATCATTTAAGCATAGTACATCTATGGTGTCTTTGTGATTAAAATCAATTTCAGTATATTTATAAAAAAAACATGAAAATAATCGCCTTTGGAGCCAGTCCAAGTAAAAATTCTATTAATAAAAAATTAGCCACTTATACCGCTTCCCTTTTTGAAAATGGTGACGTAGAAGTATTGGATTTAAACGACTTTGAAATGCCAGTTTTTAGTGTTGATATCGAAGCTGAAATCGGACAACATGATAATGCCAAAGCATTTCTAGCTAAAATAGCAACCGCCGATTTTTTAATAGTTTCAATGGCTGAAAATAATGGAAATTACTCCGCAGCTTTCAAAAATATTTTCGATTGGTGCACCCGAATACAAAAAGAAGTTTTTCAACAAAAACCAATGCTGTTGATGGCAACTTCGCCAGGAGGTAGAGGAGGAGCTACTGTTTTAGAAATTGCAAAAAGTGCTTTTCCCAGATATGGAGCCGATATTAAAGCAACTTTTTCGTTGCCAAATTTCAATGATAATTTTGATATAGATAAGATGCAGATTTCTAATCTAGATTTTGATAATGAGTTAAAACAAAAAATTAAGAGTTTATAAAATTTCACATCTTATTACATGATGAAAAATAAATTTTAAGTACCAAGCTTTGTAAATTGTCCTATTTTTAAATATTTCAATTAGTTAAACTTCAATTGGTTGCGTAAGGTTTTAAGCTTTTGAATTACTATTTTTTTTGGTCCTATAATAACTGGTGTGTTATTGTAAATTCTTGTAATTTGGGAGCGTTTTGTGTTGAGATTTTGAATACTGTAAAGTTATTTGTTAAAGCATAAATTTTAATAATTATTGGTGTTGGTTTATGATAAATAAAATTAGAGCTTCGTTAGAGTTATTTGTATTATTTTTCGCCTTGTTTTTGTTTATAATTGGAATTAGTCTTTATGGTTTTTTAGAAATAAAAAAAATAAATACTAATTCCCATGAACTTTATGCGGATAGATTACTTCCAATGGATCAATTAGGGGATGTTCGTTATTTTTCAGAAAAAATACTTTCCTTAACGCTACAAGCACAAACAAAGCAATTAAGTTATCCTGAAGCCATAAAGAAAATTCATCAAGCTCAGGAAGGTATAAGAGTTAATTGGGGTGTTTATTCTCTTACTTATTTAACACCAGCAGAAAAGGTTATTGCTAGCAAGGCTTCCGTTTTACTAGATAAGTCATCGGTAGCGGTAGATAATTTGATGCTGATTCTTAACAAAAAAGATTCGGTAGCTTTGAATGTTTTTTTTAAAAAAGAATTATTTCCTTCTATAAATCCTGTTTTAAGTGAAGTAAACAAATTACGTAAATTACAAGTGGAAGAAGCTAAAAATATTGATGAAAATATTTTGGCTGTTTTTAGTAATTTTTTTCAGAAAATTTTACTCATAATTTTTTTAGTTTTTGTCTTTGCAATTCCTTATGCTTATTACCTTTTAAAGAAGAATAGGGGCATAATTAATGATTTAATTCAAAGTTCAGCTAAATTGATTGCTAGTGAAAAAAATTATCGAAACACAATTGAGTATGCTGGTGAAGCAATTCTTATTTTAGATCAAGCTACTCAAATAATAGACTTGAATGAGTATGCTTGTAAATTACTAGGATATACACGAGCCGAACTATTACAGATGGATATTTCTCAAATTGTTCCAAATAATGAATTAGAGAATCAGAAGATTGCCATTGAGAACGTTAAAACAAATGGTATTGCATTACTTCATAGAAAAATTAAACGAAAAAATGGTTTGGAAGTCGAAGTTGAGATTAGTAATCGTTTGATGGAAGGAAAAGGTTTTTTTGCTATTATTCATGATATTTCTGAGCGAAAAAAAGCAGAATTACGTGTAAATGAGTCAGAAGAAAAATATCGTTATTTATTTAATATTAATCCTGCTCATATTATTATATGGGATATGGAAAGTCTTGAAGTTTTGGAAATAAATCAGGCTGTGTTAGAAAAATATGGATATTCTAGGGATGAGTGGAATTCGATGTCTGTATTAGATTATCGTCCTTTAGAGGATTATCAAGCAATAAAAGAATTTGCTAAAGATACTCTCGAAGGGAGCAAAGAAACAGTAAAAGTAAATTGGAGGCATATAAAAAAGAATGGAGAGGAAATGTTGGTAGAAATTACTTCTCATAAAATAATTTATAACAATCGTAAAGCTATTTTATCTCTTGGTTTGGATGTAACCGAGCGGGTTAAAACTCAAAATAAATTAAAACAAAGTGAAGAAAAGTACCATTCATTAATTGAGAATGCTGGTGATGCTATTTTCATGGTGGATAAAGATTCTAAAATTATTGAAGTAAATAGGAGTGCCTGTGACTTGTTAGGGTACACTCGAGAGGAACTCCAGAGAATGAATGCAAAGGATGTTTATCCGTTAAATAAAGCAGAACAGGAACATGATGTTCAGGTGAATTTATTAAGACAAAATAAAATAACAACAAATGAAACTAGAATACAACGAAAAGACGGTACGATAGTAGATGTTGAAATCAATCGAACATTACTGAATGGGAATAATTATTTAGGTATTGTACGTGATATTACAAAGCGGAAAAAAACTGAAGCGGAATTGTTTGAAAAAAAAGAACTTTTACAATTGTTTGTAGAGCATAGTCCTGCTTCATTAGCTATGTTTGATACTGAGATGAAGTACATGATAGTAAGTCGTCGCTGGATGTCAGACTATAATTTAAAAGGAGAAAATATAGTAGGAAAGAGCCATTATGAAGTTTTTCCTGAAATCACCCAGCATTGGAAAGAAATCCATCAACGTTGTATTCAAGGAAGCGTTGAAGCAATGGAAGAAGATTCATTTGTGAGAGCTGATGGAAATGTAGACTGGTTGAAATGGGAAGTACGACCGTGGTACAAATCTTCTAATGAAATAGGTGGTATAATTATGTTTACAGAGGTTATAACTCAACGTAAACGAGCAGATGAAATGTTTAAAAATCAGTTTTTAAATTCCCCAGATATTATTTTATATGTAAATAAATTTCATAAAATAGAAGCAATCAATAGAGTGATTTCAAATGGTTTGCCTATGGATGAAGTTTTGGGGGCAAATTGTATTAAAGTTTTACCTGAAGAAAGTCGACAATCTGCAAAAGAGGCATTAGATAAATGTTTTGCAACTAAAGAAAGTCAAGAAATAGAAAATGCTTTAACTGTAGGGCGATGGGTACGTTCAAGATTTGTACCAATAATTCTTAATAATGAAGTAACTCATGTGATGGTTTTTGCAACTGACTTGTCCGAACGCAAAAAAGCAGAGCGAGAACTAAAACAAAGTGAGGAAAAACATCGAGTTTTAACTGAGAATATAAGTGATGCTATAGTTTTGGTTAATAAAAATTTAGAAATAGAATATCAAAGTCCTTCAGCAGAGCGTATAGCAGGTTATAATAATGAAGAGACAAAATTAAAATCAATTTTCGAATTTATACATCCAGAAGATTTTAAAAAATTACGAAATTTTTATGGTAAGTCTTATAATTCACCGGGTATTCATATGCAAATCCAATTTCGTATTATTCATAAAGAAGGACATATTATTTGGATTGAAGGGACGGTATTGAATTTGTTAGAAGACGAGAATATTGAAGCTTTCATTGTTAATTATAGAGATATATCGGAGCGAAAAAAGTATGAGAATGATTTGATACATTATAATGCCGAATTAAAAAAAACGAACTCAGAATTAGATCGTTTTGTTTATAGTGCCTCTCATGATTTACGTGCTCCACTTAAATCGATGTTAGGTCTTATTTTGATCACTAAGGAAAGTATTGAAAAAGAAGATGTTGAATTAGAAGAAAGATTGACTATGCTAGAAAATAGCGTTCTCAAACTGGATAATTTTATTGAAGATATATTAAATTATTCTAGAAATGCACGTATTGAATTGGAAACACAAGAAATTAATTTAAAAAAACTAGTTCAAGATATTAAAGGAAATCATAAATTTATTGATGGATTAAAAGAATTGAATTTTGAAGTGAATCTTAATTCAAATGAAATATTTGTATCAGATATTAGTCGTATTAGCATCATTTTTAATAATATTATATCTAATGCCATTAAGTATCAAGATTTTTCAAAAAATAATTCTTTTTTGAATATTACAATTAGCTGTGATAAAAGTAGGGCAATTATACTTATTGAAGACAATGGAATTGGAATTTCAGAAAAACAGAAAGAAAAAGTTTTTGAAATGTTCTATAGAGCAACAACAGTTTCTGCAGGTTCAGGCTTGGGTTTATATATTGTAAAAGAAGCTATTGGAAGGCTTGGTGGTAGCCTTGATTTAGAATCAGAATTAGGTATTGGAACAAAAATTAGTATTGAGATTCCAAATCTAATTGATTCAGTAATTTATAACTGAAAGCATAAAATGGATGTCAAAAAAACAATAAAAAATTGTGTCTAAATTAAAGATTAATAACAATGAAAAAGAAACATATATTACTTATTGATGATAATGAAATTGATAACTATGTAACAAACCATATTATTTCAAAAAGTCAATTAGCAGATAAAATAACGATAAAAAAATCAGCGATTTTAGCATTTGATTATTTACAAAGTCTAAATAAGAATACAATCGAATTTCCTGACTTAATTTTTTTAGATATTAAAATGCCTATAATGGATGGATTTGAATTTTTAGATGAATTGGTTAAGTTTAATATAATTGAAGATACTGAATGTACTGTTGTTATGCTTTCGTCATCAAATGATCAAAATGATATTAACCGTGCGATGCAATATACTTTCGTGAAAAGTTTTTTAACAAAACCATTAAAAATAGAAATGTTAAAAGATTTCTAGAATCTGAAAAACTTAATAAATAATTTAAATTTCACCTTTATTTTATTACATGAAAATTTTAGTTTTTGAGTCTACTATCTAGCAAAAACAATAAAGTAGTAACAATATGCAATTAAAAAGAACAAGCTAAAGAACTTATTGAGAATTAAGTTTGTGTCATATTCTATAACAATTGAATACCCATTATATTTTTGAATTTACGCTATAGATTATTGATATTATAGTCTTAAGTAATGCATTCCATTTAAAGATGTATTTTTAATTCAGACAACTACAACATAATTTTTTTTATTGAATTATTTAATCTTTTGACTTTGTGGCTCTTAAACTTTTGGTTAACTTAATAAAGCGCTAAAAGTTAATTTAGGTCACTATTATATTTGATACAGTTAATTTTATCTTGTTTTTACACCAATATTTGAGGAATGAAAGAGGAATGAAAATTGTCTTAAACAGTATTAACTAAAATAAAAAGAATTTGTGAATAGTATACATCCAAAAA
The DNA here is from genome assembly GCF_049590715.1 of Flavobacterium sp. GTDB lineage: Bacteria > Bacteroidota > Bacteroidia > Flavobacteriales > Flavobacteriaceae > Flavobacterium. Next base: position 11,956 of record NZ_JBAWDL010000061.1, on the reverse strand, counting down.
TTATACGTCAAGTATTTACACTATTGTTGATCTTTTCAATGGGAGGTTTGATTTTTAAAGAAATGATGCCCTATTTATCAGGGGTATTGGGAGCAATAACTTTATTTGTATTGCTAAAAGGCTATATGGAAAAATTAGTTGCAAGAAAATGGAAACCAAGTTTGGCCGCTGGTTTACTTATGTTTTTATCTTTCATAACTATTTTGCTTCCTATTGCAGGTATTGTCATTATGTTAGGTAATAAAATAGGGAAAGCTACTGCTAAGTCTGAAAAAGTTATCACGGCTTTTAAAACACAGTTGAATCAATGGGAACACCGTCTAGGCTTTAATATAGCAAACCAAATTGATACTTCTTCTATATCTAATGGCGTAACCAATGGCATCAGTAGTATTTTAGGAAGTACATTAAATACCTTCATTGCTATTTCCATTATGTATTTTATATTGTTTTACATGCTTACCAATGAAAGGAAACTTAAAAAAACTTTAATAGAATATATTCCTTTAAGCAAAGAAAACTTACACATGTTAAACAAAAGAATGAACGAGATGGTTCGTTCTAATTCATTAGGGATTCCATTAGTTGCTATTGCTCAGGGAGGTGTCTCTTTAGTAGGTTTTTTTATTTTTGGTATTGAAAGTCCTGTTTTTTGGGCAGTTGTAGTTGCTATTGGTTCCATGATTCCTTTTATTGGAAGTCTCTTAGGAATCATTCCTGTGTTTTTATTAGCCATGTCTAACGGAGATACTTTTCAAGCATGGGGAGTATTATTGTATGGTATGCTAGTGGTAGGGTCAGCGGATAATATTATTCGGTTATTTGTATTGCAAAAACTGGATAATGTACATCCTTTAATAACCCTTCTCGGAGTTATCATTGGAATTCCTCTTTTTGGTTTTGTAGGATTGATTTTTGGTCCATTATTAATTAGTTTATTCTTATTGGTTATTCAAATTTATAAAAAAGAATATGCTGAAACTAATAAACCAAACTGCAATTAAAAGTTCGGCCGTAGCGCGTTACTTAGACTTTATTTATCACTTATTATAGAAAGATAAGGAATACCCATAATTAATATTTACAAAATGGATTTGAATATCATTATAATGTTTTTGGTACTATTGACAACCATAGGGTTATTTGTCTTTGAGGTCTTCTCTATTGACAAAATAGCATTCCTGATTATTGTATCGTTAATCTTGTTAGGATTAGTTACTCCTGAAGAAGGAGTTAGTGGTTTTTCAAATAGTGCCACAATAGCTGTATTAGCCTTAATGATACTGGCTATAGCTATGGAAGAAAACGGAGTAATACATTGGCTTACATCGAGTATGGGTAAAATAAAATCAATGCCTATTTATGTTATAGCTCCCATATTTATGTTTGTTACGGCAGCCATTTCGGCTTTCATAAGTACGACTGCTGTAGTAATCGTTTTTATTAAGATTGTCAATCAACTTTCAGAAAAATATAAAATTCCACAATCAAAACTCTTACTACCCATTTCCTTTGCAGGAATTTTGGGTGGATCTTGTACCTTAATGGGTACATCTACCAATTTGATTGTAAATTCAGTAGCTAAAAATTTAGGTGCAGAAAAAATAGGTTTTTTTGAGTTCTCTCTATTAGGAATTACTTTTTTATGTATTTCTATTGTTTTTATAACCCTAACATTACGTTGGCTTCCTTGGGATAATACAAAAAACTTGAGTACAGATTATGAAATTGATGATTATATAACAAAAGTTCGTATTAACCCAGATTCAGACTTAATAGGGAAAAAGATTCAAGATAGTTTCTTATTTGAAAATTCGAATATCTCCTTATTACAAATCATTAGAGGGAATCTTATTCATAACTCTCCGGGTAAATACATTACTTTAAAGGAGAATGATGAACTACTTTTAATGTGTAATATAGAAAGTTTAGAACATATTGAAAAATCAAATAACCTGAGTGTGCATGACGAAAAAAGTAAAGATGAAATAGATATTGAAAGTAATGAAACTAAAACCAAGACAACAACTGTGCTTGATGAAAATGTTTTTGTGGAGTTGTTAATGTTACCCGGTGCGGCTTTACTAGGGAAAACATTGGGAAACATTCGTAGTTTTATGATAAAAGGAGCTATTCCATTAGCTATTAAAAAAAGAAAAACGCTTGTAAACATAAAAGAAAGAATGATTAGAAGCAGAAAGAATCACTTAGTTTTAAAAGTAGGAGATCGACTCTTGGTAGAAATATCAAAAGAAGAACTTCCTGCACTTCAATCCATGGAGAATGTTGTATTATTACAAGAATATAACATGAATAATAAAAACTCAGATTTTAAAAAATATTTTTCGTTAGGAGTCTTAATCCTTGTCATTACATTAGCAGCAACAGGATTATTTTCTATTATGGTTAGTGCATTAACTGGAGTAAGTATATTGTTAGTGACCAAAAATCTAGATTTGAATGTTGTTTATAAAAAAGTAAATTGGCAAATATTTTTCTTACTTGCAGGTATGATTCCTTTGGGTTTTGCTATGCATAATACTGGTGCTGATATGTGGATTTCAGAAAAGCTTTTGTTCTTTTTAGGAGGTCAACAGAATTATATCATCATTGGTACTCTTTTTTTAGTAACTATGTTATTAAGTGGTGTTGTGAGTAACAATGCTACGGCTATCATAATGACACCTATTGCTATATCGCTAGCTCAAGGGATGCATTTGGATTTTAAACCTTTTATATTAACGATTATGTTTGCTTCAAACTTTAGTTTTTTTACACCAATGGGCTACCAAACAAATACATTAATATATGGAATTGGGAATTATAACTTTAAACATTTTCTTTTAATAGGAGGTATATTGAGTATAGTATTATGGTTATTGGCGACTTTTTTCTTAACCCAAATGATATAATATGAAAGATTCTTTTTCGATACAAGATACCTTGAACATGCTTTGGGATAAAATAGGCGAAGGTGTAAGTGAGATTATTCTAAAATTGCCAAATTTAATTATGGCAATTTTTATCATGGTCTGTTTTTATTTTATCGCAAAGATGATTAAAAGAATTTTACAAAATTTTTTATTACGTCGAATTGCTCAAAAATCTATTCAGAATATTTCAGGTAAAATTGCCTTTATAGTAGTAATACTCATTGGATTTTTTATTTCCTTGAGTGTTTTAGGACTTAATAAGATCTTAACTAGTGTTCTTGCAGGTGCTGGAGTAGTAGGGTTAGCTATTGGATTAGCTCTTCAAGGGACATTAAGTAATACTTTTGGGGGGTTAGTCTTATCATTCATGCATAAAATAAGAATAAATGATTACATCGAAACTGATGAGGCCAAAGGATTTGTTTCTGAAATAACCCTTAGAAATGTAGTATTACGACAAACGGATAATAATTATGTAATAGTTCCTAATTCAAAATTTGTAGAAAATTCGTTTACTAATTATTCTATAAGTACCCGAAGTAGAATTGCGGTTAAATGCTATGTAAGTTATGATAGTAATCTTGATGTAGTAGAAGACTTAGTCATACGGATTATAAATGAAAATTTCGAACAAAAAGAAGGGGAGACAGTCGAATTCTTTTTTACTGAATTTGATGATTATTCCATCAATTTTATGACACGGTTTTGGATTGATATGGTGAAAATTAAGCAAGAACATACTGCACGTCATACGGCAATTAAACTCATTAAGAAACATTTTGATGCCCAAGGAATTACTATTCCATTTCCTATCCGTACCCTTAAGTTTGAAAAAAATAAAGGGGATTTTGAACAATAAAAATTCGTTAAAAACTGATTTTGCTATGTAATTGTTGTTAATTAGTGATTGTGTCAAAATTGAAACCAATAGCGTCATTGATTTTCTCTGTTTTTTTGCAAATTTGAATTATAAATTGAAAAACAGTACTAAAAACTTTAAAACAAAGAAAAATGAAAAATCAATTTGACAAACATGAAATCGACTACATAAAAATTTATCAGACAAAAGGTTTTACAGCTAATTTCTATTTTGAGGATGATAAACTTATAAATAGTGATACTAAAACTCCATATCTGCCTAATGCTATTTATATTGTAGCTGAGCATAGGTATGAAGGGATGAGTGATCCTTCAGACATGTCTATTTTATATGTGATAAAAACAAAAAATGGTGACAAAGGCACGTTTTTAATGGGGTACGGTCCAACTGCTGATTTAGAGCTTGCGGATTTTTTTAATAAAATACCTGAAGAAAATATATCTAATGAAGAAAATATTAATACAGATGTTTAAAAACAGTGAAATAGGACAGAGGTGATAATTGCTTTCTTACTGTTTCAAAATATACAGGAATAGAATAATCACCTCATTACTAATTCATTTATGAAAATTATAAATAAAATAAATAGGAAGATAGTATTCGTTATACTTTTTATTCTTGCTGTGATTTTGCTATTGCAATGGAGGAGTAAAAAGTATGTAGAGAATTTAATTGTAAAAAAGACTCCTTCCACTATGGCACTAAAATATAGTGATATAGATGTAAATGTCTTATTGGGTACCATTACACTTCATAATGTATTATTGAAAATTAAAGACAAAGAAGCTCAACAATTTCATTCTTATTTAAATACAGAAAGTCTTCAAGTAGTAGGTATTGGCTATTGGGATTTGTTAATGAATGAAACTCTTGCAATTCAAAAAGTGGTCTTGACAAATCCTACGTTCAATAATTATCCCTATAAACATATTGTTTCAAAAAAGACTCAAAAGAACTCCCAAGAAAAAGGATTAAAATTACTCTCTATTGAGGAATTAGCCATTATCAATGGACGCTTGAATGTGATGAAAAAAGGGCAGGATAGCATCAAAATAGCACTTCCCTCATGTGATTTTTCTTTTTTTGGTAGCAATATGGAGTTGCAATCTGAAGATCGAGCAATTACTTATGATCATTACGTACTGAAAGCAACGAAAGTAATTTTGAATAACAACGATTATTCTATAATCAAAATTGACGATTTATCTACAAATGAAGGCAAACTGATGATTACTGATTTTCAAATTATTCCTAAATATTCTAAAACGGAATTGTCTAAGCATTTAAAAAAAGAGCGAGATTATATTAATTTGAAAATACCACAAATTAATATAGAAAAACCTGTTTTTGATTGGAATAAAAAGAGATTTGGTATTTCAGTCAAATGGGCTCAAATCGTAAAACCAAATCTAGAAATCTATAGAGACAAACTAATTGCTGATGATTTAACAGTAAAGCCATTATATAGTGAGTCTTTAAGAAATTTAACATTTGACTTATATATAAATCGGATAGAAATTAAAAAAGGATACATTTCTTATGCAGAGTTAGTGGATCCAAAGGCAAAAGCAGGAAAGTTATTTTTTGATGAGGTTGATGCAAGTATCTACCAGCTATCAACTTTTAAAAGTACGAAAAAAACAGAAATTAAAGTCAAGTCTAAACTGATGGGACAGGCTCCTTTGACCTTAAATTGGAGTTTTGATATTAACAATAAATCCGATGAATTTTTAGTTAACGGTTCGGTAAATTCTTTAGACGCGAAAGTGTTAAATCCTTTTTTTAAACCTAATTTGAATGCATTAGCCGAAGGAACATTAAAACAAATGTATTTCAATTTTCAAGGTAATAATCATGATTCTAAAGGAATTATTAAAATGAAATATGAAGATTTCAATTTCAAAATATTGCGTAAGGATAGTAATAAAATAAATAAATTCTTGACCGCTATAGGGAGTCTTTTTATAAAAGAAGATTCTAAAGAGAATCCAGAAGATTTTCGTTTAGGAGAAATACAAACTGAAAGAGAACCAACGAAATCATTTTTTAATTACTTATGGATCAATGTAAAAAGCGGTATTATTAGTACACTTACTGGCGATGGGAAAAAATAAAGTTAATCAAGAAAAATCCTCTTTAAAGATTCCATCTTGACTAACTTTTTTATTAGAGAATAATAAAACTATCTCTTCATATTTTAATCCTAAGGACAAAATTTTCTGCCTTGGAAATAAAGTTATTTTCCACCTCTTCCTCTAATTAAAGAAAGAATGAATAATACAATAAAAATGAAGAATAAAATTTTTGCGATACTTGCTGCTCCTGCAGCGATTCCGCCAAATCCTAGTACACCAGCTATTAAAGCTAATATAATAAATGTAATTGTCCAACGTAACATAATTTTCGATTTTTTAGGTTAATACTATTTAGGTTATAATGAATATTCAGTAAGTGAACCACACCTTTTAATCTATTTTAAATTTTTAATGATAACGTACTATTCCACTTGAGTTAAAGTTATGTAAATCAATAAAAAGGGAGAGAGGCGTGTCCTTATATTTATGAAATAATTTTTCACTATGCTGTGAATGCTAGTTTATTTTGATAAGTCTTTGGACTACAGTTGTATTTTTCTTTGAAAATTTTGGAAAAATAACTTCGACTTGAAAGCCCCACAGAATAAACTATTTCAGAAATATTTAACTCGGAAGTTCGTATCAAATTTTCGGCAACTTCTACTCTCACATTTCTGATGAAATCCGTCACGGTTCTATTATGCATAATTTTGAAACCCTCCTGTAATTTAAACGGTGACAAGCTAAATCGTTGGCATAAATATTTCAAGCTGTATTGAATCTCAGGATTCGTTGTGATATATTCCGACACATTTTTAACGATTACTAGATCTGATTGTGAAAGCGAATTATGCGCAGTGTCCGAATTTGTTAAATCATATTTGTGTTGTTCTATTTCTAATGCTAAAATTAAATATATAGTACTGTTTATTAGTAGATTACGAATAATTCCCTTTTGGCTAATAGCATTAAGCTGCTGAATTTTTTCAATAATCTTTAAATTTAAAGAACCAACATATGAAAGGGGTTCGTTTTCTTTACTTCTTATAAAAGTATTTATCAATTGTTCTTTTAGTTCTTTATCAAAAACCGATAAAGTATTCACGGTTATCATGGAAACTTTTACTTCTTGATTTTTATTAAAACTTAAAAAAGCATTTTGGTTAAAAGCATTAGAAAAAATTCCGGTTTGAAATTGTTCCAATTTTTTCTTTTTCCCATCTTCACCAAAACATTGCGTAAGTTGCCCTTTAGAACAATATCCAAAATGAATAGAATCCACGTTGTCTTGCTTGTAGACAAAGGAAACATCTTCTTTAAACTCCATTTCGTAATCGATATAGCATATGGCAGGTTCAACTGTCATACCTGTGATAAAACCTTTTCCTATTTCGTTGTTTATTTCTAATTTATACTCTTTTGATGTTATTTCGAGTTTGCCACCTAATTGTGCTTGTATTTGTTCAAAAGCACGGGATATATTATTTGAAGTGAGAGCAATTGTTTTCATAAGAGAATATTTTTTTAATTAGGCTAATTGTAAAGAGTGGGGACTTCTTATAGAAAATCCTTTTATTTTTGCAACCATTTTTTCAAATCGAAAGGCAATTTTTTTAAATTTTTAATTTCAATTTTACTAGAGCCTATGTATTTTACAATGAATTCATCAAGACTCAACGTTCTTTTTATAATAGCATTTTGTTTCGTATTTATAGTTGAATCTTTCATTGTTGCTTTTTTTTATTTTTTATACTATTCCTGTTTTCTACAAAATTGCAACAAGAGTCAGTATATTCTGTTATAGAATTACTCCATTGTTTTATATAATTATAATAATTATGTTTTCTAACTACTATTTTTGATTTGGTCAAAATATATTTTATAGGAGTTAAACTCCTGAATTAATCGTACTAATCGAATAAACTGAAATACCTGTTAGAGTTTACTATTTTTATTATGATGTAATTCTAATCGAGACTCTTTTAAAACATACTATTCTTTTGTCGAATACTCTTTTTTTTTGACTTGAATAGACCTTTTATGAATGATGAACAAAGGGTTGAGGATATATAGATGGAACCTTCAAATTTACTCAGCTACTCATTATATATACTACTTATATTGAAGAATTTATTTTGGGATACGTTACTTAATATGGGAATTTTATAAACTTTATAAAAATTTACATAATGAATTAATTTGAAATCCATTGCACCTTTGTAATGTTGAAATATTAAAAATTAATGATTATGAAAAATAAAATTGAAACAATAGTGGCTTACTTATTTGTGATGGCCTTTATAACTGTTCACCGTTTTAGACCCATATATAATTTGTTCTTTTTTTAAACAAAAGCATATTGAGTACTTACTATAAAATTCAGATGTAAAACAACAACAACATTTTTAGTAAAGAATTCTTAGTCAAAAGCTTAAATCAATTTATAAATAAATGTAATTAAATAATAATTTAAATAAAACAAAGATGAAAACAAGTAAAACAATAATAGGTGTATTAGGTGGAGTAGTAGTAGGTGCTGCATTAGGAATATTATTTGCTCCGGATAAAGGAAAAAATACTAGAAAAAAAATAGCTGATAAAGGAAATGATACTAAAAAAGCTATTACGAGCAGTGTAAAAGAAGTTTTAGGAAACTTTACAGAGAAGTACGATTCAATGCTAAGTAGAGCAGAAGAGTTGGCTAATGAAGGAAAAAATAGTTTTAATAATGTCAAAGATCAACTTAATAAATAAGAACTAAAATGGAAACAATTGCAACAAACATAGAATTACTTTATGAAAAAGCTAAAGATTATGCCGAAATTAATATCGAATTAATAAAGCTTAATTCAATTGATAAAATCGCAGATGTGCTTTCCTCTATAGTTTCAAGGATCGTAATATTTATGTTTGTTGTTATGTTTGTCTTGTTAGTAAACATTGCACTGAGCTTATATTTAGGAGAATTACTAGGCAAAGATTATTTAGGATATTCAGTAGTAGCTGCTTTTTATTTAATATTAGTGATTATCATTAATTATAATAAAGATAAAATTATAAAAGTTCCAATAACAAATTTAGTTATAGCCAAACTCTTGAAAACAAAATCATAATCACATCAATCTAAATCTAAGTAAGATGGCAAAATATAAAGATCAAAATACGGAATTAGACGCAACAATTGCTCGTGTAAAAATGGAGCGAAAAATAAAGTTAGATGCGCTAAAAGACCAGATGGAAGTTACTTATAAAAGTGTTAAACCTAGCACTATATTAAATGATACTTTAGAGGATCTTAAGCAATTTCCAGAAGTAAAGTCTAATATTTTACAATTGGTTACAAGCCTAGCTGGAGGGTATTTGACTAAAAAACTATTAATTGGTAAACCTAAGTCTACTTTTAAAAAAATAGTAGGGTATCTTGTGCAATATGGTATAACAAATCTTATTTCAAAAAAAGTACACAATCACCCATAAATAGGGGAATGTGATAAAAACTGGGGTTAAGGAAACTTACGTAAAACCGCCGTTTTATTGGTGTCATTATTGACTTCATCAAAACAAGATTTATGGGTAATATTAGTAGTGTTCTCAAGACTGTTTTTATCTATATATTTTTTTCGTTGAATTTCGCCATATTCTTCCATTGTCATTTTATGAGGCGAGAAATTTTCGTGTAAACACACTACCGTTTTCATTCTATCAATTCTGAAATTTCGAAATTCTGTTCGCAAACGACACCAAGCCACTACAATCCAATCTTCAGAAAAACTATGATAAATAGCAAAAGGCTCAATTTCTCGTACAATAGGGTTTGTGTCAGATTCTTTCAAATACCCAATTTTTAACACTTCAAAATTGGTCAAAGCATGTTGTACAGTTGACAAGAAGTTACTCGTTTTTTGGTTTTGCCAATTTTTTCCGATAATGGTTCTATTAGACAAAAAATCAGCTTTTGTTTTTTGATCTTTTCGCAATACCGCTTTTACTTTTTCAATGGCTTTATTGAACTCATTTATGAGTGATTCATCTTTAGTTTTTGCCATCATTTTTTCGGCAAAAATCAGCGCATTAGCTTCTGATTCAGTAAACATTACAGGTGGGATTTTATAACCGTCTATTAACGTATATCCTTTTCCTTCAACTGCTATAATCGGAACATTGGCTTGTTCTAGCGCTGCCAAATCTCTATAAACTGTGCGGATACTAATATTGAATTGCTCCGCTAATTGCTCAACAGAAACAAATAAATTCGACTGCAATTTTAAATGAATTGCCGTTAATCTGGAAAGCCTCGAAATGTTATCAGTATATGCCATCAATTACCTTTTAGACTTTTAAAATTGGAATTTCATCAGACAATATTTCAATATAAAATCCACTTTCATATACTAATTTTAGAATAGTATTATGGTCTAATATTGCTTCAAAAGTATTGATTCTTAGAATACGATCACAATCTTCCAAATCAAAAGTAATGCTATAATCAGGAAATAATTGTTGAAGCTGTTTAGCAATTTGTTTGGAATCCTTCTTTTTGATAATGTTGGTTTTATATATTTCTATCATTTTGAACAATCTTTGGATTTATACTACAAAGAAATTCAATTATAGTGACAACCCTTTGACAGTCCTAGTATGATTTATAAATCATTTTCTTAAGATTTTATCCATCGTCTTGCCGTTAGCTAATTCATCCACCAACTTGTCTAAATACCGAACTTGCCGAATCACTTTGTCTTCAATTTTTTCTACTCTATATCCGCAAATACTTCCTGTTATTTTTGAAATATTGGGATTCATTTGTGGCGCTTCTTCAAAAAAGGTTTGAAAGTCGGTTTTATTGTCAATAACTGCTTGCAATGTTTGTTTGTTATATCCTGTTAACCAAAATATAATTTCATCTACTTCTTCTTTTGTATGCCCTTTTCGCTCTGCTTTTTTTATATAAAGAGGATAAACAGTGACAAAAGGCATTCTGTAAACTCTTAAATTGTTTTTATCATTCATTCTAGTCTAAAATTCATTTTTCTAATAAAAATACTCTCTTATCGATATAATATATAGACAAAGTTCTACAAAAGCCATGTGTAAACAAATACTATAAAATTCTAAAAATACATAAAAAAAAGAGAATAAATATAGGCAACATACCTATATTCATTCTCTTTTATTTAAAGATTATTATCGTTTATTTGAGCTTTAGTTTACAATTAAATTAGTAGTTGATGATTGATCTTCAGTTTGTAATTTAACAATGTAAATTCCTTTGGCTAAGTTTAATTTTGAAGTAGAAATAACAATTTCCAATTGATTTGAATACTCTTTTTGAAATATCACACCGCCTAAATTGTTATAAATTGTCACATTAACATTTGATTGTTTTGGTAATATTATATTTAAATCATTGTTTCCTAGAGGGTTTGGATAAACAATTGGATTCACCGAGGACGAACCTTCAGAAGTATCATTAGTTATATTGATTCCTAATTTAGAATTTGCTGATGTACAAGTGCCTGTAAGAATCCATCCAGTTGGACAGCCAGTGATGTCAGGACTACATTTAACGATACTCCACTTTGCTTTATACGTTTTTCCGTTGTAAAGAACTTCTTCATCCATTTTGTATGCTTTGCTTTTTACCCAAGCAGCTACATTACAATTACCAGTTGATACAGTACCAGATTTTACAGTTACTGTACAAGTTGCTGTTTTGCTACCATTTTCAGTTTTAACAGTAATTGTAGCATTTCCAACTTTTCTTGCAGTCACTAATCCTGCTGCATTTACCGTTGCAACAGTTGCGTCATTTGATTGCCAAGTTACATTTTTATTAGTTGCATTTGAAGGTGTTATGTTCGCTGTTAAGGATTTAGTAGCATTTACCTCAAGAGTAACCGTTGTTGGTGCCACGTTTACATTAGTTACCGCAACTTGACTTGGACCAGTAGAAGTTCCTGTTTTAGTCCAAACACGTACATAATCGACTGACATTGTTGTTGGCATACCTGCTAATTGTTTGCTAGCATCTGGGTCAGTTAAAGGATTAACAGCATGGTTTGCATTAT
>NZ_JBAWDL010000060.1:0-1634 GCF_049590715.1 Flavobacterium sp. | reverse complement strand
TGGTAACGGTGGTTTCCACTTCCTTCTTCGATTTCTTGCCGCCGCCAAACACAGAGACGTGCACGAACTTCTTGGGGTTGGCCTGCAGGTCGGAAATCAGGGCGTTGGAGCTGGCGGCCGTGGCGTTGAGGTTGCGGTAGAGCGTGCTGTCGCTGAGCAGCTTGCCCAACGAGCCCTGCTGGTCGGTGAGCGAGCGGTTGAGGGTGGTAATGGCGCTCTGGGCCTCGGTCATGGTGTTGTTGAGCTTGCGCATGGCCGGACCAACGGGAGCATCCTTGAGCGAGTCGCTGAGCAGGGCGAAGTTGGAAGCTACGCGGTCGAACTTTTTGCTGGTCTTATTCAGGTCGGCCGTGAGCGTGGCCATGTTGCCGGTAATCTGGTTGATGTTGCGCTGATTGAGCAGCAGCATGTTTTTAAGCGCCTCGGTGGCCGCCTGGCTGTTAAGCAGCGTGGCCTGCAGGCTCAGGCGGGCATCCTTGTTGAGGAAGGCATTTACCTTGGTCAGCGTCGAATCGACGGTGCCCAGCACTGGCAGGGCTTTGGCCTGGAAGGCGTCGGTGAGGCTGGCTACAGTGTACGATTTCAACTCCTCGCCACCATCGAACACCTTGGAGTTGCGGCCCAGAAACAGGGTGATGGTTTTCGAGCCCAGCAGCGAGCCACTGAGGCTGGCCACGGTCGAGTCGCCCACCGTTACGCCCTTCTGGAGTTCCACGGACACTTTGATGCGGTTGGCTTCTTCGGGCAGCAGTTCCATCTGTTTCACCTGGCCCACCTTGATGCCGTTCAGAATCACGGGGTTGCCGATGGCCAGACCGTCTACGTTGTCGTACTTGGCAAAGTACGTCCGATCAGACGACAGGATGTTACTACCTTTCAGGAAGTTGAAGCCAAAAATCAATAGCCCAACGGCTACGAGACCCAACAGGGCTACTTTTATTTCTTTGGACACGGGAGGTCGCGGTTATATGGAGGGAAAGAGTCAGCAGACGGGCCGGCAGTTGCGCGGCCGGGTTAGTCGCCCGAGCCGATTTCCAGCTCCTGCTTGTAGTCGCGGAAAGCCTGGTAGATGCCCGAGGCCATATACGCCTGATTTGTTTTATCGTTCAGATACTGTTCTTCCTGGCGGTTGGTCAGAAAGCCCGATTCAATCAGCACGGAGGGCATGGCCGACTTCCAGAGCACCAGAAATCCCGCCTGCTTTACGCCCCGCGAGGGCCGCTTGAGGGTGGTGCGAAACTGCTGGTCGATTTTCTGGGCGAAGCGCAGGCTGTTGACCATGTAGGCGCTCTGGAACAGGCTGAACAGAATATGGCTCTGCGGCGAGGTGGGGTCGAAGCCGTTGTACTGCTCCTTGTAGTTATCTTCCTGCAGAATTACCGAGTTTTCGCGCTTGGCTACGGCCAGGTTGGCATCGGTTTTGTGCGGCCCCATGGTCCAGACCTCGGTGCCGTGAGCCGAGGGCGCACTGGCATTGCAGTGGATGGAGATGAACAGGTCGGCATTGAGCTTATTGGCAATGTTGGCGCGGTCGGCCAGTTCCACAAACACATCGGTTTTGCGGGTGTACACCACTTTTACGTCGGGCATCTTCGCCTCAATTTCCTTGCCCAGCGCCAGCACCAGCTTCAGGG
>NZ_JBAWDL010000059.1:0-10039 GCF_049590715.1 Flavobacterium sp. | reverse complement strand
CGTTGTGACTTTAATATCATGTTGATGCCAACTCGATATACTATGAGGTATTAATCCAAATTTCTCTGGGCTATCCCTCTGTGAAAGGTAGATTGCATACGCGTTACGCACCCGTGCGCCGGTCTCTATCTCCGAAGAAATATACCCCTCGACTTGCATGTGTTAGGCCTGCCGCTAGCGTTCATCCTGAGCCAGGATCAAACTCTTCATCGTATATTATGCGAATCAAATTAATTTGATTCTATTTATTGTGACTCGAGTGCTATTGGTTCATTTCAAATCTATCGATTCTATTACTCTTATTCTTTTGTTCTTAAAATCTCTTTTAAAAACGGCTGTCAATTCAATATGTCTAGGAACGTGTTCTTCTTAATTTATCACCTCGCTCAACCCATCTTAATGTGTCGCTCGAAGCGGGTGCAAAAGTACAACTTCTTTTTAATCTCACAAGAAAAATTTAAAGTTTTTTTTACTCTTTTTTCAAAGCCTTAAAAAATATTTCTCTTGTCAGTATTTCAAATAACTTGCGCTTTTAGCGGGGTGCAAATGTAAAACGTAAATTAGTTTCTCACAAGCTTTTTTTGATATTTATTTTAAGAAGTTTTAAACTCCTTTATATCTCAATCGCTTGTCAGTATGTCAGTGAACGTAATCGTTGTTGCGGGTGCAAAAGTAGTTAGGTTGTTCCGTTAAACAATACCTTTTCATAACTTTATTTTAACCTTTTTCTCAACTCACTGGAAATCTGAACTTTCTTTTTTATGATTTTTATGGTTTGTAGGAATTTAGAGGTGTTCAAACACCTGAAACATTAAGGAATCACTAACATCACAAGGGTTTTAAACACAGATTACGCAGATCAGCACAGATTGAAGAGTTTAGAAAAAGCTATTTTATAAAGATTCTTGGTGGAAACACCAAGACAAACAAAGGTCTTATCTGTTATAACGATTTCTTGAACTCATACACTATAATATAGACACGCTTTCTTACTCTTATATATAGTAGTAAACATTCTTAATTAACTGAATCTTCCTGATAACACCTCTACCCTGAGCCCTGATAGAAGTGGGAATTCTTGTGGGGCTGGCGTTTTGCCTCCACAAGAGTACTTCACTGTACCTTTATCTTTATTAGGAGTTCAGTGAACTTCGTTTAAAACGGATAGTAGGATTAGCTCCTGAAAAATCAATCGAAACGAATTGCTTTGACTGGAGAAATCCTTGTGATTATATAAGATGGTATTAACAAAACGATAAAACAAACTCCTACTGTTAATAGATTCAATAATACTATATATATTACATTGATATAAACAGGCGCTTCATTAACATAGTAATTCTCAGGATTAAGCTTAATCAGCCCAAAATATTGTTGTACTAAAAGGATTCCGATACCTATTAGATTCCCAAAAAAAAGTCCTCGAAAGATTAGATAGGTTGCATTATACAAGAAAATTTTTCTAACACTCCAGTTATTCGCTCCAATTGCTTTTAAAATTCCAATCATTTGAGTACGTTCGAGAATAAGAACCAAAAGAGCAACAACCATATTGATTGTCGCAACGATAATCATCACGACTAAGATGACGATGATATTAAAATCAAATAATTTTAACCATTCGAAAATGTAGCTGTATTTTTCGACAATAGTCTTAGAATCTAATGTAGATCCAATATGTTTATACACTTCCTCACCAATTGGTGTTATTTCTTCAAAATCTTTAACGAAAACCTCAAACCCCCCCACTTGGTCTGCTGACCATTTATTGATTCGCTGAATATGTCGAATATCTCCTATTATATAAGTAGCATCAAATTCCTGAAAGCCAGAATTAAAAATACCAACGATTTTAAACCTTCGACTATTAGGCATTTTATTTTGACCATCTTTCATAAAGAAGGTATTGAAAGAATCACCTACTTTAAAATTCAGCCTATTTGCTAAGTACTGAGAAATTACAATTTCCTCATTCAGTTTAGCAGAAAAATCAGGTAAGATTCCTGCAATCAAATACTCTTTTATAAAATCCCATTTATAATCTTTACCTACTCCTTTATATACAATTCCTTCAAAGGCACTTTCAGTCCTAATAATCCCAGCTTTATTAGCAATACCTTGAATGTGACTAACGGCTGGAACGGAAGAAAATTTTGGATAAAAATCTTGTTTAGTTGAAATAGGAATTAAGGTAGCGTCTGATTCATTAGTGTCAAAGTTAGATATCAATATGTGTCCATTGAAGGCTGATACTTTTTCTCGGATTTTTTGCTGCAAACCAATACCTGTCGCTACGGAAACAATCATCATAATCATACCGATTGCGATAGCGGAAATCGCAATTTTGATGATTGGTGCCGAAATACTGCTTTTATTATCTTTTGCAGTTACAAGTCTTTTAGCAATAAAGTATTCTAAATTCAAAATTATGATGATTTAATTGTTTACACATACTAAAGAAACGAATGGGGTCATTAAATTAAAGCGGTAGCTTTTTTTTCATTTCTTCGATAATATTATAAGCGGCTGGACAAACTGGAATGTTTTTTAAGGTAAGATCTGTAATTTGTTGAAATTTTTTTCTATCTGTATGCGGAAACTCTCTACAAGCTTTTGGTCTTACTTCGTAAATAAAACAAGAATTATCAGCATCCAAAAAATGACAAGGAACAGATTGAAGCACATAATCTTTATCTTCATCAACACGCAAGTACTGCTCTATAAACTGTTGTGGTTTTTGTTTCAAATACTTTGAAATTCTTTCAATATCTGCTAGTGTAAATAAAGGTCCAGTCGTTTTGCAACAATTAGCACAATCCAAACAATTTGTTTTTTTGAATGCCGCATTATGAAGATCCTGCATCATGTAATCCAAATTCTTTGGCGTTTTCTTTTTAAGCTTATCGAAATACTTTTTGTTTTCTATATGCTTATCTTTGGCTAGCTTTTCGAGTTCGTTTAATGCTGGTTTCAAAAGTGATTATTAAAAGTTACTTTGCAAAGTTAAACACTTTTAGAGCTTGTTCTCCAACTTTAAAACAAAAATAATGAAAGACCTCTTTGGGCAAGCCATATTTGATTTTCAAACCAATAACCAACCACAAGATCTAATCACTTCTACTTCTATATCCGAAGAAGACGAAATGAGTGTTGCATATCTCTTTAGAACTTATGAAGAGATGCCAAAAATCGAGCAAAAGGCATTGCAATTAGCCAAAGGAAAAGTTCTAGACATAGGTTGTGGTGCTGGAAGCCATAGTTTGTATTTGCAAAATGAACGTGGATTAGATGTTACTGCAATAGATATTTCAGAAAAAGCAATTGAAACATGTCAGCTTCGAGGAATTAAAAAAGCTTCCGTTAAAGACTTCATGCTACTTGAAAAACAAAAGTACGACACCATATTATTAATGATGAACGGAACAGGAATATGTGGTAAACTAAATAAATTACCAGTGTTCCTCAATAAACTAAAGTCCTTATTAGCACCTGGTGGACAAATACTGATTGACAGCTCTGACATCATTTATATGTTTGACGAAGACGAAGAAGGCGCTTATGAAGTACTAGCCAATGGTTATTATGGAGAATTAGTTTTTGAAGTTTCTTATAAAGGACAAAAAGAACAACCTCTTGACTGGCTTTACTTGGATTATAATACTTTGCAAAATGCCGCTTACGCAAATAGGCTTCAGGCTGAGTTAATCCTTGAAGGCGAACATTATGATTATTTAGCGAGACTTACAATAGCTTAGAGAAGTTGGGGGAATTAAAAAATAAAACCTTTAGATTATGAATGATTTAGAATTAGAAAAACTACGTTATCCCATTGGGCAATTTATTGCTCCTAAAAAATACACGGTTACGTACCTTTCCGAGCAAATTGCGGAAATAGTATCTTTTCCTGAAAGATTAAAAAACGAAGTTTCACAGTTAAACGACAATCAGTTAGACACGACTTACCGACCAGATGGCTGGACTATTCGCCAAGTGATTCATCATTGTGCCGATAGTCACATGAATTGTTTCATCCGAATCAAATGGGCATTAACAGAAGACAAACCCATTATAAAATTTTACCATGAAGAACTTTGGGGCGAATTGCATGATAATACGACCATGCCTATCGAACCCACATTATCATTTCTGGAAGGTTTGCATTTTCGATTGGCGTATTTAATGAATAGTTTGTCTAAAAATGATCTACAAAAATCCTTTATACACCCTGCTAATAATAAAGAATACAAAATCGAGGAAATCATTGGAACGTATGCATGGCACAGCAACCATCATTTGGCACACATTACCGAACTGAAGAATAGAGAATCTTGGTAAACAAAATTACATTATAACTAAAACGCCAAACAAAAATGTTTGGCGTTTTAGATTATGGTATATTTAAGTATTTATGTGTTTGCAAAGAAACCCTCCATTTAGGATTGTTCATCACGTAATCAACAATCAGCGGTGTCATTTCTTCTTTTTTACTCCATTCAGGTTGTAAAAACAGAATAGCATCATCATTCACCAACTCTGCTTGTTCCTCTGCAAAAATAAAATCATGTTTGTTATGAATAATTACTTTTAATTCATGAGCAGCTGCGTAAACAGTATCCGTAGGTAATTTATTTTTTTTAGGTGACAAACAAATCCAATCCCAATCACCAGATAACGGATATGCACCTGATGTTTCAATATGTGTTTTACGTTTGTTTTCTTTTAACTTTCGAGTCAATAAATCCATATCCCAAGTTAAAGGTTCTCCACCCGTTACAACAACAGTTTCAGAATATTTACTTGCATTTTCTACAATAGTATCTACCGCTGTAGGAGGGTGTAATTCGGCGTTCCAACTTTCCTTAACATCGCACCAATGACATCCTACGTCGCAACCGCCTATTCTAATAAAATAAGCAGCCGTCCCTGTATGATAGCCTTCGCCTTGAATCGTATAAAATTCTTCCATCAACGGCAACATAGCTCCTTTATTAACTTCTAATTGTATTTCTTTTGATAACATTGTAAAATTTTGAATGGCAAAGGTAAGTATAAAAAACAAAGTAGTTATATATAAAAAAACCGATAACAAAAGTTATCGGTTTCCTGTTTTTAATCAATATTAATTACGGCTTCAAGACTGCTAAAGACTGTAAAGCATAAGCATTAGTAGGATCAATTGCCAAGGTCTTATTAAAATATTCAATAGCTTTCACTTTATCAGTATTTGCATACCCAGCAGCCATCGTATTATAAGACTCAATTAGTTTTGTCTTAACGTTAGCTTTAGCCATTTCTTCTGAGCCTTTTTGAGTTACTAAGTCAACATATTGTTGATAATATTTGATCATCAGTTCATCATTATCTAATAAAGTTTGTGTTCTTGCACGGTACACATAAGCATCAAGTGTAGCTGGTGAAGCTTCAATTACATTTCCAAAAGCTATATCTGCTTTTTTCAGTGCAATGGTGTCTTTGACAACACCCGTTTTAGTATTATCAAAATAGATTGAATTACCTAAATAAAAGTTATCTAATAAGAATGATTTGGACTCTTTATTAGATGTCGCAATTTCAAAAACTGCTGCCGCTTCTTTAAATAATTTTTGTTCATATAGCTTTTTACCTATATCCCCCAAATCTCTTGTAAGCGTAGGCTCCATTTGAACTGCTTTTCTCAGGAACTCAACACCTTCATTGAAAACAGGTAAATCTAAAGTTCCATCAGCCTTAGTTGCTTTATTGATTTTCCCAAGACCTAAATACATATAATCTTGTCCAATAATAGTATTCGAAGGATTGTTTACAAAAGTATTCAACGACTTCAAAGCTTCGTCAATATTTCCATTTTCGTAAGCAGCATAACCTAAGTATCTAAAGATTCTTGGATTAACATTATCTAAAGATTTCATTTTATTAGCTTCAACTTCTAAAGCTTTATAATCTTTAGCCAAGATCAAGAAATCCGCATGTCTCATACGTGAGGTTAAAGAGTAATCTGTAAGACTCATATACTTTTCATAAAACCCTAGCGCTTTTTGAATGTGAGCGTCATAATCTTGTGGTTGATTAGAACCCCAATAGTAATAAGTCTCAGCTAACTCTCTATATACTGGACTATAATTAGGGTTTATTGCAATTACTTCATTGAAAGCACTTACAGCCTCCGTATAAGCTTTTGCACCTTTAAGTAACACTCCTAATTGCATTTTAGCTCTAATCAAACTTGCATCAGCTTGAAATGCAGCTCTATAATTTTTAAAAGCATTGTTTTGATCTTTATCTCCATGGTAAGCATTACCTAATGCCAACAACAACAAAGGTTCTTGACTACTTCTTTCATTAACCGAATTCAAAGTCGCTATAGCTTCTTTATAATTAGGTTTTGAAACATTTGAATATGCATTCGCAATGTATATTAATTCTTGAAAATCTTTCTTTCTCATTTCGTTTTTAGCCAAGTCAAACTTAGCCTTTGCAACCGAAAGATCCCCTTTTTCAAGACTTAATTGCCCCAAACCAATATTATTCAAATGCGCTTCTTTTTTTGCTTTAAGACCATTATCAAAAGCCATCTTTGCTGAATCAGCAACTTTTTGATTTGCATAAATTGTACCTAAAAGGAAAAAAGCTTCTCCATTATCACTATCAGATTTTACAATTGTTTTTAAATTGCTTTTAGCTTTTTCAAATTGTTCAGCGTCTAATTGTTTTTTAACTTCGTTTATATCTTGAGCTTGAATAGCCGAAACTGTTGCAAAAAGAGCAACACCTAAAGTTTTAAATTTATTCATTGTAACATTATTTAATTTATTCATTTTCATTTTTCATTTTTATTATCTCCACTGCCTCTTATTAAAATCTGTCTACTTGGAACACGAACAGGAAGAAGTCCAGACTTCAAAATTATCCTTTGTCCAATATCTCCGGAAACAAATGAAGCAAATCCCATTCCCAATCCTGAATAACCTTGACAGTTGATAATATAAAAATCACGAGATAAAGGATAAATCCCTTCAGCAATGTTATTTTGACTTGGAGCTACGAAATCTTTTTCACCGATTCCTTTAACACTCATTACAGTAACCTTTGGTAAATACCCCTGAATAGCAGCACTTGGTTGGTATAACCAATTTAAACCGATAACACCAATCATTCCATCATTCTCAGATACGAATTTTAAAACTTCCGTATTATCCTTCATAGAATAGACACCTTTTTTGTCTAAACAAGAGACTCCTGATAATTCATTCAAATACCGTACCGTACTTGAATTTGGGTTGTCAAAAACCAATCCTTTAATATTATTATGGGAAGTTCCTTTAACAAAATTTATTACGTCTACTAACGAAACTAAAGTATCTTTATTCTTTTTATTAATTATAAAAGCAATTGCATCAGAACCTATAATAGTCACTTTAGGCTTGATTTTTAATTTTTTAAAATGATTTATTTCATTATCATTTAATTCCCTTGGCAACACAATAATCCTAGAGGTAGAATCCGTTACAAAATCTAATGAGGCTTCTTTTTCAGATTTGGATATCAAATTGATATTTGCACCATATTCTGCTTCGAAAACAGCAATCTGATCTTCTATAATCGGCTTCAAAGTTTCGTCTACAAGAATATTGACGTCCCCTTTTAAAATCGTCTCTTTATCTTTACTTTCTTCTTTACAACAAAAGAACAATGTTGACAAGAGAATAACAAGTACAAAGTTAAACCTTAATGATAATTTCATATTTACTCTTTATTATCTTTAATAATCCGAATGACCCTAACAAAAGCATAAACAAATAAGACGATACCAAAAGCAACTCTGTAACTATAACTCATGTCTATAGGAAAATTGTCCATAAATATAATCAATAATCCTAAAACAAAGTAAAGAAAAAAGAACAAAACCCCTATAACAAGAAGAAATCGCTCTTTGAGCGATTTCTTCTGAATATTTCTATAAATTTTATTCAGCATTAGTCCGCTGTTTGAATAGTAATTGGAAGTGAATAAAGCACCCTTACTGGTTTCCCGTTTTGAACACCTGGATTCCATTTTGGACATTTTTTCAAAACTCTAATTGCTTCTGCTCCTGTTCCAAAACCAATATCTCTTAACACTTTGATATCCGTCAAAGAACCATCTTTCTCAACAACAAAAGTTACATACACTTTCCCTTTAAGACCTTCTTCATCGGGAGCTCTATAATTCTTCCCTACATAGGAGTAGAACTTTTCCATTCCTCCTGGGAATTCAGGCTTAACCTCGATACCCGCAGTACTATAAATAGAATTATCATCAACTTCAACAACTTTATTTACTTTAGGACCATCATCAACAGCTAAAACTACCCTAACTTCTGCATCTGGATCTCCTTTAACATTTTTAGTACCAATTAATTTATCTTTGATATCTACAATTTTAGGAGGATCTTCTTTAACTTCTTCTGTTTTAGCAACTACAGGTTTAACAAACTTCACTTGTTCTACGACTGCTGGAGGAGGAGGTGGAGGAGGTTCGTTTAACTTAATCTCTTTAATCTCTTCCTTAGGTGGCAATTTAATATCTGTAATTTTTATCTCATCTACATGTATCTCTTCTTCCTTACCCTCAGGCAATAAGCTAGAAATCATAGGAAATGCAAGGGCTAAAGCAAAGAAAAAAGAACCAATCAACAATGCTTTCACAGTTGTCTTGGTATTGCTTCTCCTCAACTCGTAAGCACCGTAACTTTTGTTACGACCCTCAAAAACGATATCTATCCAGTTGCCTTTTAATATATCTAATTTCATTTTACTTAATTATTAAGTTGTTATGAACAAACTATTATTTAGTTCCTTCTAATAATTTTGTTTCTTCTGGCGTAAAATCATTAACGATAGCATAAATAGGAACTTTCAAAATTGCCATTTCATCTAAAACATCAACTACGTTCTTATAAGTAGATTTCTTGCTTGGTTTAATAATTACTGTCATTGCTTTTTTATCATTTCCAGTAGACTTAACATAAGCATCTATTATTTTTTTTCTATCAAGTAATTCCTTACGAATACCATCTTTACCGTAAACAGCATCTTTTGGTGCTGTTATAGGGGTCGCTAACAAACCCGAATAATAAATAAGTTTATTATTTTCACCTAACAAAAGAGTAACAGTTAATTTTTCATCAACTTTAGTATCTTCCTCTGGCTTGTCTTTTTCCTTTGCAGGCAAGCCCAGACTCATCGATTGAGGCTTAGATAAGGTTGTGGTCAACATAAAGAAAGTAATCAACAAGAATGCTAAATCAACCATAGCGGTTAAATCTACTTTCGAGTTTTGTTTTTTACTTCTTACTTTGCCGCCTTTACCACCACCGCCGTCGCCAGTATTTAATTCAGCCATTTTATTTTATTTTAATTTAATTAAAAGTCTTTCCCTCTCAAACCTGTCACTAGACTAAAGCTATTAACATTTTGATCTTGCATAATATCTAAGACTTTCTTAATAACTTGATATTCTTCTTTAGAATCACCTTTAATAGCGACTTTTGGCTCTTTTTTATTGATTTCAACATTCGCTTCACGCGCATTTAAAACCCAGTCTTTCAACTGATTATTCAAAGAATCCATAGGAACACCTGGTTGTTTTGCTTTCACTCTATCAGCTGATTTCATTGCTATAATTTGCTTTAAATTAGCAATTGGCACACCAAAATCAGTCATTAATGAGAAATCAAATTTTTCTTTATCAGTAAATTCAATACCATATTTCTCTCCCATTAACTCTAACGCTTTTACACGCACATCTTTCCCTTTAAGATCGAAAAAAACTTTATCATCACCTACTGTTAACGTTACCAAATCTGAATCTGGCAATTTCGTTTGCTCTGTTGAAGATGGAGTGTCTACTGGCAAAGCTTCAGGAAGTTTTGACGTAGCAGTCAAAATAAAGAAAGTAAGCAAAAGGAATGCAACATCACACATGGCAGTCATATCCGTAGATGTTGACTTTTTTTTCATTTTTATTTTAGCCATTCTTTTTGTTTTTTATTTGATACAAT
>NZ_JBAWDL010000058.1:0-8261 GCF_049590715.1 Flavobacterium sp. | reverse complement strand
TGGTCATATTATTGATGGGGATAAGCTTACAATATATTATGGAGCAGCAGATGAGTTTATTTGTGGTGCTGATTTTTCAATTAAAGAAATTTTGTCTCTATTAAAGATCGTTTCCTAAAATCGCTGAAAACAATAAATAGTATGAGTAGCAAATTCACGCTTTTAATACTATTTTGCTACCATGTAATCTTAACTGCAGCATTTGCATTCACTTCATATCTAGTATTTTTATTATCTACTGCATTCACTTTTTCATACCTCAATTTAATTTTTGATTGCACATTCAGTTTGGGAATGTGCTTTGATGAATTTTGTAGAAATACAATTGTAGCCTTAAATTGTGGATTACCTATAATTTTAAAAGTTAGTGAGTTTTTCCCTTGACGAACAGTAGTAACAGGGTAATCTATAAACGCTAATACATTCAATGCTTTAATTTGACAGTACTGTCTAGGAACAATTCCGAATGCCAGTCCTGCTCCATATACTTCCTGACCTACCTCTCCACTTTTTTTCCATCCATCATGAATGTCTTCAAGTGGAATCCATAAGTCATTTTTTATTTCACCAGTTTTACTTTTTTCCGCTAACATTTCAGGAGGAAGTTTTGTGGGATAATAAAAAGCCAATCTTCCTACTGCGTATTTCAAAAATTCAGGAATTAAAATTTTTAATGCTGGCAGAATTTCAATACCCTCAGTAATATGAATGTAATTATGCAAGGCTGCATATACTTCCAATTCTTCATAAGCTGCAGTATAGGGAGCATCATTCAACGGAAAAACTGAAAAGAAAGTTGGGAAATTTTTTCCATAACCATAATTACATTCCCATAATTGCATATTTTTAAATACACCTGCAAGGCAACAGTAACTCAATTCAAGATATCTTATATCTTTTGTCTCTTTATATAATTCTACTAATGCACCCGAAGTAAAAGCTGTATTATTTGCTTGATAAAATATATTAAAAGCCAATCCGTCGAGATGCTTTACAGCCTTTACAGCTTCATTCAAAAACCGCTTTTCATTGGTAAGATGCCACGCCAAAAGCATTAAATGGGCGTAAGATCCAGGAACATCTTTTTCTCCTCCATTACCTTCAGAAGTTTCCGCCTTTAATACTTCTAGCGTAGTCATCTTATAAAATACAGGCCATTCATAATCAAAATGGTGAGCAACTTTTATTGCAAAATCGATAGACTTCAAAAAAAGTTTTTTAGCATTTGTATCCCCATTAATAGCAAGTCTGCATAAATTCATTAAGGGGTGATGTAAATACCACGAATCCATGACCATTTCCCCTTTCTGTTCTTCTGATTTGTCTAGATCATCTTCTAATGCAGGAAGCCATCGTGTTAAAGTTTTTATACGGTCATCGAAAAAAGCAGATATACCTTCGCCAAGTTCATCTGCAAGTGGATGACTTTTCCCTAACCATTCAAGATACTCATTTAACGGTTGTAATACTGCCAACTGAACCATAACCTCTGTTGGAGTCTCATAATCACAAACATACGCATTGAGATATGATACACCATTAGTTTGCGTCCAACAGCCTTTATTATGATATAAGTCATTAAGGCAATTATCTGCAATTGTTGGATAATCGTGATAGGCAACAGTTGGTTTTGGTATTTGTAAATAGACATTTGCCAAACATTCTAAATATAGTTTAGTGATTTCGGAATCTTCTTCGGGAATTTGTTGGCTTAATAGAACGAAAGCATCAGAAATAATAAATTCTTTTTCTGCAGGCAAAGGCTTTTTAGAGTTTACTGGAAATTGAAATCCAATTTCTGGCCATGCACCTCCTACTGTATCGGTAAGATTGGTTTCGCAAACTTCACAATATGCTGACATTGCACTGAGATTTTGAAAATAAAATACCGTACCATTTTTTGGTTTGGTCATGCTAAAATAAAGTTGTCCTGATCTTCCTCCGATCTGGCTGGCATGAATTTTACCACTAGTATTTTCAATCTTACCATTTTTAGTTAAAGGTACTATATCTCTCGGCCAAAAAGGTATTATTAAAGGAGTTGTGGTTTGTAGTGTCGTAGTGTATCGAAAACTATTATTTTGATCTTCGGGAAATGATAGCGTGATGCGGTAATTACCCAAACGGGTGCGAGCAGTAATTAACAGTATAGAGTCCACCTCACTTATTGCGACTTTTTCAAAATTGCTGTTCATCCCAAAAGCTATTCGGAATGCTATACTTCCTCCCAACGGCCAATCACACGTGAGCCATAATGAGTCACCAGTATTATAAATCTTATATATATAATTATTTACCGTTACAATAAATAAAGGTTCACTCACCTCAATGTCTGATTGCACTGTTGCAGTCCACGGACTAACTGAATGTATCATCGTGAATATTTATATTATTTATTAAAATTCTATTTTCTATAATGCCAAATAAAAATACACAGTTAATAAAATAATATTTTATAAAATTCATAGTAGAATTTATATTATTTGGATTAAATTATTAGAGGTACTAATCTTGAAAATATTTCAAAAAAACATATAACTGATTATTTATCCATTCGTTATAAATTAGTTTGAAACAAAAAAGATTATTTATGAGAGCAATATGGACAGGAGCAATTAGTTTTGGATTAATTAATATTCCGGTAAAAATATTTTCTGCAGTAGAGGATAGCAGTTTAGATATGGACATGCTAGATCAGAAAGATCACGCAAATATAAAATTCAAAAGAATTAACGAAAATACGGGCAAGGAAGTTCCTTATGCCAATATTGTAAAAGGCTATAAAATTGATGATAAATACGTGATTCTGGAGGAAGAAGATTTTGAAGCCGCAGATGCTATCAAAACTAAAACGATTGATATACAAAGCTTCACTGCCGAGAAAGAAATTGACAGCATTTACTATGAGCAACCCTACTATTTAAAACCTGAAAAAAATGCTATTAAAGCCTATATTTTATTACGTGATGCCTTGGAAGCTTCGGGAAAAGTAGGTGTGACAAATTTTGTAATGAGAAATAAAGATAGCTTGGCAATTTTAAAGCCTTACAAAAATATTATACTCTTAAATCGCATTCGCTTTGCGCAGGAAATCCGTGACACAAAAGACTTAAAAGTACCTAAGGCAGCATCGATAAATAAAAAAGAAATGGATATGGCTAGTAAGCTAATTGAGCAACTTAGTGAAAAATTCGATATTAGTAGCTATAAAGATGAATACACTTCCAAACTGCTTAAAATAATTAAAGATAAAGCAAGTGGGAAAAAACAGAGTAAATCCAAATTGAAGGTAGTTCACAAACAAAGTGATGACTTAATGGCAATGTTGAAAGCGAGTTTAGAAAGCAAAAAATCTTCTTAATCTATTTTTTGCTTTCTAACTTTTTTAAAATTGCATTAATATTAGTTCCACTTTTTAATACAGGTGACCATAGGTCGCCTTTTTTTGTAAAACGTTCTAAAGCATTTTTAATTGTAAATTGTGATGGGTGGAGATCTTCATTAACCTCATCCCATTCCAGAGGCGTTGATACAGTAGCGCCGATTTTAGGTCTAATGGAATATGGAGCAGCCAATGTTTGACCTTTTCTATTTTGTAAATAATCAATGTAAATTTTATGATTTCTTTTTTTTATACTTCGTTCTAATGTAGTAGTC
The DNA here is from genome assembly GCF_049590715.1 of Flavobacterium sp. Taxonomy (GTDB): domain Bacteria; phylum Bacteroidota; class Bacteroidia; order Flavobacteriales; family Flavobacteriaceae; genus Flavobacterium. Next base: position 4,604 of record NZ_JBAWDL010000058.1, on the reverse strand, counting down.
TCTGGTAATTGTTGTTGTACTTCTCTGGCAACTAATTCAGCAAAAATCTTGACAGTTTCATAATTATACTTTGCTTTTAAAGGAATGTAAACATGAAGACCAGATGCACCAGAAGTTTTACAGTAGCATTCGGTGTCTAATTCATCCATGACTTCCTTTACTTTTAGAGCAACTTGAACAACTGCTTTGAAATCTTCTTTTTCTGGATCAATATCAATAACCATCCAGTCTGGATTTTCAAGTTTTTTAATTGTGGAATTCCAAGGGTTAAAATCAATACAACCTAAATTTGCCATATACAATAGGGTGGCTTTATCATTGCATAAGAGATAATTCAATTCTTTTTGATTAGATTCTGAATGTATAGGAAATGTTTTAAGCCAATTGGGGACTTTTTCAATTTCGATGTCCTTTTGATAAAAGCTAGAACCAGTAATACCGTTGGGAAATCGATTCATCGACTGTGGACGATTTTTAAGATAAGGTAATATTAAATCGGCTACCGCACTATAATAATTAACAATATCCCCTTTTGTAATGGAACTTTCGGGGAAATAAATTTTATTTTGATTGGTCAAATGCAACGTTATTTTACCAATAGTTAAATCATAGTTATTCTCAATAATAGAGATGTCTTCTTCTTCTTCTTCTTCGTTATTATTAGTAGAATTTTCTCCCTGAAAAATAACATCATTAGGTTTTTTATCCATTCGGATTCCTAAATACACAGGATGTCTCAAATGTCCGTCACGAGTCCATTCAGTATATTTTACCTGACAAACCATTTTGGGCTTTACCCACTGTATTGTATCCCGTAGAGCTACTTTTTTTGATACAGGACTTTTTGAAATAAAAGTAGGTTTTAACTGTGAGTACAATTCTTTTAAGGTATCTTCCGTAAATCCGCTACCACATTTTCCAACATATTCTAATTGATTATCTTTATATTGAGCCAATAGCAATGCACCGAAATAATTTCTAGAATTTTTAGGCTCAGTTATGCCAATAATTATGGCTTCTTCCTGATTTGTTATTTTTATTTTAAGCCAGTCGTCTGATCGCTTTCCCGTTAAGTAATTACCATCGATTCTTTTTGCAATAATACCTTCGCTATTTTCTTTTATAGCTTCTTCATATAAGTTTTTACCTTTTGCAACAATATAGGGTGCATAAATAATGGATTCTAACTTATACTTTTCTAATAAAATTTTTAATAATTCTTTCCGTTCTAAAAGCGAAAGTGAGGTAGTATCATTACCATCAAGATTCAATAAATCAAAAACGTAATATTTCAGTTTGCCTTCGCCTGTTTTGATATAGTTTTGGAGTAGCTGAAAACCAGCTCTTCCATTTTTATCTTCAACTACAATTTCCCCATCCAAAACTGCCAAATGCTTTATTTTTTGCAATTCATTAGCAATCAGTTGAAATTGGGTGGTGAACGAATTTTTATTTCTACTCCATAATTCAACTTTTTTATCGTTAATTACAGAAATAGTGCGATAACCATCATATTTATTTTCAAAAATATAATCGGAACTATCAAAAGGTTTTTTATTTTTTCCAGCCAACATAGGAGACACAAAATTTACGTCATTCTTTTTGTCGGTTGCATTTTTACCTCCTTTTTGGTGTTTTTTTTTATCTAAAGATTCAAGTGTGATATTACTTATAACGGATTTATTTTCAGTAAGAATATCTTTTTCAGTTGCATACTGATCTTGTTTTTTAATAAGAAGCCAAGCATTTTCTTGTTTCCCTTTTAATTTGACCAATGAGAATTCACCTTGAAGTTTTTTTCCTTTCAAGTTGAAACTGATTTTGCCTTTATTTAAAGCGGAAAGAAGTTCTTTTTGAGGATTTTTTGCAGTATCTGCTGGCTGATAAGTTCCATTATCCCATACAATAACAGTACCTGCTCCGTAATTTCCTTTTGGGATACTGCCTTCAAAATCTTTATAAGAATAGGGATGATCTTCTACCATTATCGCAAGCCTTTTATCCTCTGGATTCATCGAGGGACCTTTGGGTACTGCCCAGCTTTTCAATACCCCATCTAATTCCAAACGAAAATCATAATGCAAATGAGAAGCTGCATGTTTTTGAACAACAAATATAAGTTCTTTGTCAGATTGAACAGTTTTTCCTTTGGGCTCGTTTGTTTGCTCAAAGTCACGTTTTTGGTTGTATTTTTCTAACGACATCTTGATATGTTTTATATTTGTGAATAAACAATATAAGCTACTAAACCAAAAATTACATGCGCAAAAAACAATTGAATAAAATAGCCATTAAAATCAATCTTAGGTTGATATTGGGTATATTCAAAAATAGATACCCAGCCCAATATACCCAATAAACCGCTGACAGCCCCAAACAAAATACCGTTAAGTACACTTAGATTTAAAATAGTATAAGTCCATAAAAAATGATAGGACAAAACAAATATATAGCCAATCACAAAATGTAGTAACCACGCTAAAATATTTTTAAGTTGAAAACTTATTTTTAAATTGAATTTATTTAAAAAGTACGTCAGAAGTACAGGTTCTTTATATAATTCATTAAAGGTCGTTGACATCAAGTAACTAAAAGTTGTCATAACTATCGTAGCTAAAATTGATGAAAGGAGAATAGTATTTAATGTAATATCCATGGTTAAATATTTAAATTAATTAATATTAAATAGTATAATCTATATTTATGTTTTTAATAAAGGTTGTGAATTCAACAACTGGAGTGTTTTTTCATCTTTTTTACCTACAAAGAATGAATCTATTATTTGGTGAAAGACAGGGTGAGAATTAGACGTTTCACTAAAAAGTGTCATACAAGATAAAAGTTTCTGGGCATCTGTAAAACCAAATATTTCATCTATAGACTTATGATTATGTTGCAATAGTACTTTCGATATTTCAATTAAATTATTAGAAAGGGTACGATGATTCATGAATGCCTCTGCTTCGTCAAGTCCTACAATACCGTAGAAATTTGAAATAGAACTTTTTCCTAATCCGCGAAGTTGAGGAAAAATGAACCACATCCAATGCGTTTCTTTCTTTCCATTTTTTAATTCTGAAATCGCGGTTAAGTACAATTTATTATGAGCATCTAAAAAGCGTATTACATCAGTATTATCAGCCATGTTTTTTTCTTTATAAGTTATAAAAACATATCAAAAATAAAAAGTTGAGACTTTTTACAGTTATATAATTTTGGAAAAAAGTTATAAGTGAATTGGATTAGGAAAAATTAAAACTACTTGTTTTTTTACCAATGCATACTACAATAGAAGAAGAAGTAAAAATCATCAGTAAGTATAACTTAGATTGTTCATCATTAGAGAATTTAGCAATTGACATCTCCAATCAATTAGGTCAAAATATCGATTATCAAGGTGAAACAGACGAAAAAACCATAGCAAGTTTAAAATTAAGTATTCGTCTTTACTTTTATTTCCGAAACCTCTCTTTTCAATTCAAGTATAAGGTCTTTCAAAGTTTCCATTTCGGTTACTACATGCTTACTATCCGTACGACCAATATTACACTGATATTCCCAAATTTCAAGTATTTCAGAAAATTTGACTTCGTAGTTTGGATAAAAGCTATTATCAGATTCTAATACTAAAGTATTCTTTTTGTTTTTATTCAAGCGCTTGTAAACCATTCCGTGATTCTTGGTAATCAAAATATAAGTTTTACCATCTTGAACTTCACCAAGGTTTTCTACATAGCGTCCTACAATAATAGAACCCCCTTCGTGGGGAGGCATAGAATCCCCTTCCACGGGAAAACCTCTATGTTTTCCAGAACCTAAAAAAGGTAACGAAATCTGCTGTAAACTTTCAATGTATTCGGGATCAGCATATCCATTCAAATAACCTGCTTTTGCTTTTTCAGTGACAATTTCAATGATATTTCCCCCATTATTGTCAATTTGGATGGGTAATAAAAGACGATTATTTTCCAGTTTTATTAAATCCTGGATATCTATTTTACGTACATCAACAGAAAGCAATAAATCAATACTGATGTGAAAATAAAGAGCAATCTTTTTTAAAATATCATAAGGTGCTTCGGAGGTACCATCCTCATACTTAACATACCTACCTCTAGTAATTTGGAGTTGCTCTGCTAATTTCTCTTGCGAAATTTTATCCTTAATGCGTAAGGCTCTGATATTGTCTGAAAATAACGACATAACTATTTTGTTACAATTTGTAACTACAAATATATAAAAAATTGTTAGAATCTGTACTAATTTTGTAAGCTCAAAATGAATGAACATGGCAAGGGCAATTGTACATCTAGACATGAATACTTTCTTCGTTTCCTGCGAAAGACTAACCAACTCACAATTAGAGGGAATTCCTTTAATTATTGGCGGTGGTGACCGTGGTGTGGTCGCTTCTTGTTCCTATGAAGCGCGTCATTTCGGAGTACGTTCAGCGATGCCTATAAATATGGCACTTAAATTATGCCCACAAGCAAAAGTACTCAAAGGAGATATGGAATTATACTCTAAGTATTCTCATACCATTACCGAAATTATTCAGGAAAAAGCCCCTGTTGTAGAAAAAGCCAGCATCGATGAATTTTACC
>NZ_JBAWDL010000057.1:0-10331 GCF_049590715.1 Flavobacterium sp. | reverse complement strand
TAGTTCCTCAACGTGGTGGTGGTACTACTTGCTTTTATATAATCTGTGCCAAGTTTGTTTATAACATTTGTCATAGTGTAAAGTACGTTGTCAAGTGTCCATCCGTTTCCTATTTCATAAGGATATTTAGTGTAGGTTACTTTAGTTACTCCATCGTTTAATAAAGCATAGAAGTTAGAACTATAAACGTATGAAACAGTTACTAATTTGGAACTTTTTATAACTATAAAACTAAATCCTTTGGAAGGGTATTCCCATTTCTCTGCAGGAGTAGTTCCTGCCAATTCAGTTTTAATTTCTGGTTCCCCTAGAAGTCTTAAAATTTTATCGGAAGTATCTGTATTTACTGTAATTCCTTCGGTAGTCTTAAAATTTAAAATTCCGTGTTGATAAAAATAGAGATCTACGTACTTAAATTGGGTATTAGAACCGTTTTTTAATTCTGCGTACAATTTACACGCGGTAGCTTCAGTACTTGAAACCTCAAAGGCTGTATTGGTTACTCTTTTGATTGTTACTTTAGAATTTGTAGTGGTCAAATTTGTTTCTGTAAAACCAGTTCCTTCAGGGGAAACAATAATAGGCTCTTCGATAAAAACATCATTTTTATTTGTCGTTATGGAGCTGAAAACGACATCTGCATCTTTATCACTAGAAGAACAGGAAGAAAAAATAATAACCGTCATGGTTACTAGTAGGGATTAATTTAATTTTTTCATATTTGAATTTGGTTGGTGAAATAAAACACAAACATAAAGCAATTTTAAAGATAGTACAATACCCACTTTTAATGATATTTTCCTTCGATATTAATGCTAATTTATAAATGCCAAAAATGCAGATAATTTAATAATCGAATCTAGTGCTGGTGCGTTAATTTTTTGTTTTTACTTGTAATGTATTGAATTGTATAAGTATATAGACGTTCTTTAATTTTTTGATTTGATTTGAAAGTTTTATGATTTTACATTTTAAAGTGTAAAATTATGAATTCAGGTAAATATGTTTTTTCTCAATTATTAGATTTTGTGAATAGATATGAGTTTGAAAAAATTGTTAAAAAGTAAACGGCAATTATCGGGTTCGCGAACTAAATTGTTGGAATCAATATATTCAGTTATTTTTTGGACAACTAACTAATCTCAACTCCTTACATGATATTTGTTTGTGTCTTAAAGCTCATAATAACAAGTTGTATTACTTAGGTATCAAAAAATATGTGAGCCATACTACTTTGTCAAGAGCCAACGAAAAACGTGAATGGATGATTTGTTCGTTTTGTGATAACCTCGCTTTATTTCTTTACTAATTCAAGAAAAAAACAATAACGATTAAATGCTAATATTTTACCATATTTAGCTAAAATCTTAAAGAATTGATACTATATTTATTTCGATCTTGCATATGTTAACATATTTTCAATATTGATAAAAATAAAATATTATTATGGGGTATTTTTATTATTCATTGTCTAATGATAGAATACAGAAAAAACATTAATATAGAGAAAAGTAAAAAAATGATTGAAATTAAATTTTTTGGAAGATTTGAACAAATAATTAGTTCTAAATTAAAAAGAAAATGGGGCATTGGGTTTCTATCCCCTGTTACTGTTTTTCTATTATCTGTTCAAACAGTATTTGGAATTCAAACCGATCAACCCAGGAATAAACAATATATAAAAACTGAGGTTGGCGCTGGCGATTTTAAATTATTTTCCAAAGGTTTGGCCGCAGACATTGTTGTAAAGGGTACAAAAGAAGAGTATGTTGGCGTTATCAGAGCCGCCCATGATCTACAGAAAGATGTTAATCGGGTAACGGGAACGACACCAAATCTTAAAACCGATATTAGTGCGCTATCAAAACATACTATAATTATAGGAACCATAGGTAAATCCTCTATCATTGATAAGCTTATTCTTGATGACAAAATAGACGTATCAGGCATCAAAGGTCAATGGGAGTCATTTGTTATTCAAGTTGTAAATAATCCTGTCCCTGGGGTAGAAAAAGGGTTAGTAATTGCTGGCAGCGACAAGCGTGGAACTATTTATGGCATTTATGATGTATCAGAAAAAATTGGAGTCTCTCCTTGGTATTATTGGGCAGATGTTCCACCTAAAAAAAAGAGCACCATTGCTATAAGGCAAGGTATCTACAAGCAAGGCCCTCCTTCTGTTCAGTATCGGGGTATTTTTATTAATGATGAATTCAATCTCGTAAAATGGTCTTATAATACGTTTGGAGAAAAGAAATTTTTAGGACCTGAAGCTCATAAGACAATATTTGAACTATTGCTCCGCTTAAAAGCAAATTATTTATGGCCAGGAATGCATCGTTGCACAACTGATTTTAACACCTATCAAGACAATCCTCGTTTAGCCGACGAGTATGGTATTATAATGGGGACATCACACTGCGAACCAATGATGAGGAGTGTTATTGTTGAAAGTCCAGGGGTAGATCGAGGAATTGATGTTTACGATGAACAAAAACGTGGTCCATATGACTATACTGTCAATAAAGAAGGAGTTCATCGTTATTTTGATGAAAACGCCATAAAACTTGGAAAATATGAAAACACCTGGACTTTAGGTATACGTGGTTTGGATGATGAACCAATGAGTAATATAAAAAATGAAAACAAGGTTAAATTACTTTCCTCAGTAATAGATGATCAAAGAGATATCATAAATAAACGTGTTAATATACTACATAATAAGGATGTATTACAAGTGTTTTGTCCTTATAAGGAAGTACTTGACATCTATAATGAAGGTTTAAATGTGCCAGAAGATGTTTGTTTATTATGGCCTGATGATAACCATGGCTATCTACGACAAGTACTTACTCCTGAAGAGCAAAAACGAAGTGGCGGCGGCGGCGTATATTATCATCTCTCTGTTTGGAATGGTATAGGTTCATTTTTATGGCTTGATTCTACTTCTCCTGGTCTAATATGGTCTGAGATGAATAAAGCTTATCAAAGAAATATGAAACGGATGTGGATTGTTAACGTTGGCGATATAAAACCAGCTGAAGTTAATATGGAATTTTTCTTAAGTATGGCCTATGATGCTGACAAATGGAATGAAAATAATATATCCGATTTTTATCGCAATTTTGCAGAGCGTGAATTTGAACCCGAATATGGTAAGGAAATTGCAGATATTTTATGTAGCTATTATCAACTTGCAGAAGCACAAAGACCAGAATTTTCTCATGGTTCACATTTTAGTCACTCATTGTATGGAGATGAAGCAATGAAAAGAATACAAGCTTACGAGTCTTTAATTAATCGTGCCGAAAAAATATACAAAGTATTGCCTGTAGAACAAAAGGATGCTTTTTATCAACTGGTACTGTACAAAGTAAAAGCAGCTGGGTTGTATACAAAAGCTATGATTTATGAAGACAGAAGTTATGAATATCAAAGACAGGGACGCGTAAGATCTATTCCAGAAATGAGCAAATTAAGTAAAAAAGCTTTTGCTGATGTAAAGAATGAAACCGAATTCTACAATAAAACGATGTCTAACGGTAAGTGGAATTACATTATGAATCCATGGTATGATGATATAAAGATACCAAAGATAGAAGATACTGTTAATCCCAATAATTTTTGGTCTCAATATTCAGAGCCAAAATTGATGATTATTACTGAAAAAGATGAGAATCTTGACTTTTCAGGATACACGCAAAATAAAAGATTTATTGATATAGTAAATACTGGTGGAGGTAAATTAGCATGGAAGGCTAAAGCCGATGAAAATTGGATTAAATTAAGTAAAACATCTGGTGTGGCATTTGCTGATGAAAGAATATGGGTGGATATTGACTGGAGTACTGCTCCAAAAGGAGTCTATACTAAATCTATAAATTTCAATGCTGGCTATGAAAGTAAAACCGTAACTCTCACCATTAGTAATCCTGAAACACCCAAGCGAGAAGACATTGATGGATATGTTGAGGCGCATGGGTATATTGCAATAGAAGCAGAAAACTTTTATGCAAAGCATGCGAATAGTGGTTGCGAATGGAAGAACATTCCGTTCTTAGGGAGGTCAGGCAGCTCTGTCAGTCTTTTACCTTCTACTGCTGAGAGTATAACAACGGAAATTGATTCAAAATCTCCATATTTAGAATATAAAATATATTTTGAAAAAGCTGGTAAACGACCATTAGATGTATATCGAATCCCCACTTGGAACCTTAACATTGGTACGAGATTGGCGATTAGTTTGGACAATAACAAACCCACTATAATAGGAAATCCCAAAGGGATGCCTGCTAACAAATCTGCAAGAACACGAATTGAAATAGTAAATACCGTAATAGATGTGCCAAATCCTGGCTATCATACGTTAAAAATATATATGGTTGATCCGTCGGTTGCAATTGATCGTATTGTAATTGGTAATTATGAACACAGCTATTTTGGACCTCCAGAAAGTTATAACTCTAACAAAAAATAGATAATACTAAAATAAATCGGTATCTAGTCGGCATATAATTAATAAAAAACATTAAAAACATGAGAATTTCAGTATACAGCGCATTTTTATTAGTACTACCACTGCTATCATGCACGAATGTATCAGTACCGAAAAAACGCCCCAATATTTTATTTGTAATTAGTGATGATCAGTCGCACATACATACAGGATTTAGTGGTTCTACATATATTAATACTCCAGGATTTGATAGAATTGCTAAAGAAGGTATCTATTTTTCTAATTGTTATGCGGGGTCGCCTGGATGTGCACCATCGAGAAGTAGTATTGTAACAGGTCGCTATCCTTGGCAAAACGAACAATCCGGTCAACATGCATCTTCGTGGCTAAAAAAATATGTACCTTTTGTGGATGAACTCCAATCTAATGGTTATGCTATTGGAAGGTCGGGGAAAGGTGTAGCTCCGTTTCGTTATGCAAGGAATGAAAGCGATTCGCTTTGGAGAGTGGGTGATGCAGCAGGACCTCTTTTTGATTCAGTAAAGTACGATGACCAAAGTGATGAACGAACTGCTACGGGAGAAGATATGGAAGACTATGCCTCCAATTTTAAAGACTTTTTGAAAAATCATAGAGGAGATAAACCTTTCTTTTATTGGTTCGGTGCACGAGAGCCACACCGTATGTTTGAAAAGGGTTCCTGGAAAAAGAATGGTAAAAGACTTGAAGATGTCGTTGTTCCAGAATTTTTGCCAGATACTGATGAAGTCCGCGGAGATCTTTTAGATTATGCTGTAGAAATTGAATGGTTTGACCTTCACTTGCAACGGATGATTAAGTATCTAGAAGAAATAGGAGAATTAGAAAACACAATTATAATTGTAACTTCTGATAACGGTATGGACTTTCCTCGAGCAAAAGCAAATTGTTACGAATATGGAGTACATGTTCCCTTTGCTATTAGGTTTCCAAAACAAATTAAAGGAAATCAAATTTGTAAGACACCCATTAGTTTTATTGATATTGCCCCAACCTTTTTAGAGATTACGGGAACAAAACCCAAACAAATGATGCCTATAACAGGTAAAAGTATATGGAAATTATTCACTTCTGGCAAATCAGATCAAGAAAAGGCTGTTTTTTCAGGAAGAGAACGTCACACATCTGCTAGATATAACAATCTAGGTTATCCCCAACGTTGTGTTCGAAAAGGAGATTACCTTTTTATTTGGAATATGAAACCAGAAAGATATCCTGCGGGTGCTCCAATTATGTATAAAAACGAGTCAACCAAATTAACTCCATTATATGGATTGGATGAAAATGGAAAATTTGCTTATGATGGTGTTTTTGCTGATATTGGGCCGTCTCCAACGAAGTCGAATATTATCGAAAACCATAAGACTAAAGTAGGAAGTGAATTTTTCCATCTCTCAACGGATAAACGTCCTGAGTTTGAGTTGTACGATGTTGTGAAGGATCCATTTTGTTTGAACAATTTAACCAAAAAACAAGAGCTTTCATCAATAGAACATAATTTAAAGCAAATTCTTCTCAATGAGCTTAAACGCACAAATGATCCACGTATTGTCGGCCCTAATCCAGATATTTTTGATACATACAAAAGGTATATGAATATTCGTAAATATCCTATTCCATCATCTGAAGGTAATCAATAAGACAAAAAGGATACTAGTACTAACAAACCTTTATTAGGATAACTGAAAACAATGTTACGGAAATACATTTAGGTCAGGGGAAACTAATGGAGCTAATCCTTTCCTTCCAATATGAATAAGACTTATAAAAGAGTCAAAAACAACAAAGGGAGTTCAGGAATAAACATGTTGTCCACTGAGAATTTATTAGAATGGTTATAGAAAATAAAGAGTCATTAATCAAATCTAGAAAAGGGTAAATACAAAACCCAAGTTGTTCGAAGAGCTGAGAAACCTAAAGAGGGAGGTAGAACAAGGTCACTTGGTATTCCTACTTTTGTCGATCGCTTAGTCCAATGAAGTAATGCTCATCCTAACGCCCATATACGAACAAGAATTCCACGTAAGTAGTCATCCCTTAAAATTAAATTAACAAACTAATTGTTAATTTAATTTTAAGGGATTGCTAAATAAGAAAAACTGGCTATAACCGCCATTTGAGCGAGCTGGAGTTTAGTGGAATTATCGTTTCGCATCAAGTTTTCGTTAAGCCGAAAATTGAGCGGTTACGAACTTCCAGCCATCTCAAAGTGGCCTAACGATATATTCTACTAACTGATAGAAAGTTTATAAATCGTGATTATAAAAAGAGTTTAAAAATAAGAGGTACAATGCCAAGTCCTGAATCAGTACTGTTTTTAATGGGCGCAGTATCTATGAAGAAAGAACATAAATCATATAAATTCCCTATAACTGCTTTTAGAGAAGTTATAGATTTAAAAAAGATAACAAAATAGTAATAACAACTTTTACACACTTTTTGGGACACTCTAAATTCTCATCATCAATCTTTTTCTTCTGTGAATAACAAACTATTCCAAAAAGAAATAAAAAAACGATTGCGATTTTAACTCTTTTACCCATTACTTTTAATTTTATTTCCTTTATAGTCTCAATACTCTTAGTGAAGCATTTTATTGTCCCATACCTCCATCGCCACTTTTGCGTTCTTTTTTCGTTTCATCTGGCTTTAAGGACTTAAAATTAGGATTATAATCCCAAACAACTTCGTCTTTGATAGTCTTTTTATTGAAAATGGTAGAAATCACAATCTTATTTTTTCCTTTTTTGAGTTTAACATTTTTCCATTCAATAATTTTATAATCATCAGGAAGTAACGAACCTAAATTTTTACCATTTACACTCAAATGTATTTCTGTACCCAAATTCGAATAGGCTTTTATTGGTGTTATTTCTTGGTCACGAACTAGATGTCTTTTACTCGTTAGGTACAAAACAGCTTCTTGAGACCAATTGGCTTTATAAAAGTAAAAGGCGTCTTTTTTTATCTTTCGATCAAAAGTAACTAACCCCTTATCATTCATACCTTCCTTCCCTCCTTCTCTTCTTCGTGCCGCTGAAAAATCAAACATATTCCATACAAATGTTCCCCAAATATAAGGTTTCTTATTGAAGGATTGTAGTGCCGCTTCATGCGCTATAGACTGCCATTCTTCGGGATGCCAAAAACCAGCAGGCAAGGGTTGGCTTGGATTTTGCTCATGATGTTCGATATTGGCACCTGCGCCATATTCACTAACACAAATACCCCCATCATTACTAGTAGGTTGGTACTTATCCCAAATCGTATCGTTCTTTAAATCAGCATAAGGATCATACCAACCCGGATAGCGATTCCATCCCAATAAATCTGGAATTTTAAGCATTTCAGGGGCTTGACCATGACTAGTTGCTGCAATTGTTGGGCGTGTAGGATCTTCTCCCTTGGCTAAAATTTGTAAATCCATCAAACTCTTATGTGGATCGTATTTTTCTACACGAAGTTCATTAAACAAACTCCAAGTAAAAATGGAGGAATGGTTTATATTTTGACGTATCAAATCTAGTAATTGATTTCTCGTAGTGGCAATAAACTCAGGATTTTCTCTAATGGTGGCCACTTGAGGAAGCTCGGCCCAAACCAATAGTCCTGTTTTATCGCACAAATCCATTAAATAATCCGAATGTTGGTAATGAGCACAACGCAAAGCATTGGCTCCCATTTCTCTAATTAAAGCAACATCTTGGTCTAAATCGGCATTGGTTACTGCCCATCCTTTATCTTGTCTGTCTTGATGTTTGGCAACACCATTTATTTTATAGGGTTTATTGTTCAAGAAAAAACCTTTATCTGGATCTATGTAAAAGGAACGTAAACCGATTTTTTGATCCACACGGTCTATTAAATTATCTTTTTGGTACAATTCGATCACGGCCGAATACAAATAAGGGTCTACAACTCCTTGCCATAAATGAGGGTTTTCAATAGTCATTTTTAAACTAAAAGGAATTGTTAAATGAGCGGTACTATTTATATCTTTTTGAACAGTAGTCACGATATTCCCATTAGCGTCTATCAATTTTGCTTTTAGCGTATAAAGTCCTTCTGGAATGACTTGATTCAATTCTTTTGGATAAAAAGAAAAGGGAATACCCTCATTAGTTCCATTAGAAATTAAGGTTTTTATATCAATTACTGCCTTTTCTGCAGTTACTTTTGTTTGCAACCATTTTACACCTGGTGAGGCATAATCTGTTACATCAAAACATACATCGGCTGTTTCTATCAATTGAACGGAGCGATACAAACCTCCATAAATATTAAAATCTCCAGAAGTGGGTGCAATATCATCTGCTGTTTTATTGCTGACTTTTACGCTAATAATATTCTTATTGTCTTTAGAAAGATACTTGGTTATTTCAAAACTAAAAGCACTAAACGAGCCTCGATGTTCTCCCAGATACTTGTCATTAATATAAACATTGGCAACACTACTAGCCGCTTCAAACTTTAGAAAGTAGCGTTTGCCTTTTTTAGGATTTATAGTGATTTCTTTAGCGTACCAACCAATTCCTTTGTAGAAATTGTTGTTGCCTTTCTGAGCTTCTTCATATCCCCAATTATGCGGTATCGAAATAGATTGCCAACCATCGTTAGCATCCATTCCTTTTTTAGTAGTAACACTATCTTTTTGAATAAAAAACCAATCCGAGTTAATGGTTTTAATAACTCGAGGGAATTTTTCTTGTGCTTGTATTGCTACGTTGGTAGCAAGCATCAACAACAAAAATATTATCTGTCTATTGTTAAATCTCATAGTCAATCATTTTATTTATAAAAATCTCAAAATACACAAAAAAAGGCTTAAAATGAATTAAGCCTATTGAATGTTTTTTAGTACTAGTATTAAAACCCTTTGTTCCCTTTTACCTTTAATGTTGCTTTTGATTTTGCATCAGCTTCTATAATTTTCTTCGCATTACCGGTATAGTTGTTTTTAGAGATTTCGACATTTTGACAATTGATTAAATCAAATAATGGCGCATCAGGATACAACTCAGGTGACTCCTTTGTTTTGGTGATGGTGTTTCCTGAAATCGTCAAGCCTTCCACTCTATCCGCCCATATGATTCGGTTTCCAAAAGTTTCTATCGTATTGTTTTCAAAGCGAATGTTTCTATCAAAAATTGCTGTTTCGTCAAAAGTTTTTCCTAGTCTTGGTGTTACAAATAAAACCGCTGATTCAGCACCACTATAGGCAACGTGTACAAACTTGTTGTTGCGAATCACAACATCATTTACCGCACCCGACTCAAACCAATAATAATTATCGCCACGCAATTGAATGGCTGACATCATAGAGGAGAAATTATTGTTTTCGATTACAATTTTCAAAGGTGTTTTGATAATCACGTTACGAGCTCGGTGATCATTAATCGTACAACCACGCATGGTAAAAACGGGATTCCAAGTTTTATTTTCTAGATTATCGCCTAATTTTAGATTGGCTGGTAAATTGTTTTCAAATTTAATTTCGATAAAGCGGTCGTTGATGACATTGACTTCTGCCACTGTATTTACCGAAGCTCTTTCTGGACTTGGTTGTTGAATAAACCACATTTCGTCTCCTTTACCAGCGAATTCAAATCCTAATTGTTCAAAGTGTTTTAACTCTACTATCACGGTTTTGGTATCCACGATTTTATTGATTTCGACATAAGTACCATGAACGTTTGTTCCGTCATCTAACATGTGTTGAAATTTACAGTTTTCGATTAATACATCACCTTTACAATTGCAAAAATGCGTTGCATCAGCAATGGTAGAAACTACTCTATCTGAACCTGGACGAACATATATGCCGCATTTTGAAATA
>NZ_JBAWDL010000056.1:0-3988 GCF_049590715.1 Flavobacterium sp. | reverse complement strand
CAACCATATAAATATGAAAAATCAGAAGGGAAATATAATGAATATCACTTATTTAATCTTCCTTGGCCAAAAGAAGCCTTAGAAAGTTTAGAAGAAAAATCAGTTAAGATTATTGTTACTTTGTCTTATTATATTGAACCTAATCCAGGAAGTAGAAGGTTAGCTTCACATTATTCATATCATTCACATCAGTTAGATTTTGAATTAATCAAAAGATATGAAACACCTTCAGAATTTCAAAATAGAATTTCAAAACCCGAAAATGAAACTGATGAGAATAAACCAAAAAGAGATGGTGTTAAATGGGAAATTGGTACTAAAATTGGTTCGAAAGGCTCTATTCGAAAAGATTATATTACTGCAACTGGGCGAGAAATATCAGAAAGAAATACTTTAGCTGTTTATCCTAAAAACGGATGGTATAAAAATTTAAAAAGACAGAATAGATTTAATGAAAAAGTTCGTTATAGTTTAATTGTAAGTCTGGAGACTGAGGAATTAAATGTGGATTTATACACACCTGTACTGAATCAAATTGCTATTACTATATAATTTTTACTATTTATCTAATCTCACTTCACCCCATTCAAATACCCAATCCTCTCATAAATATAATCTCTAAAAGCGATTAAAGCGGCATCGTTTTTATCATCGCTGTAAAAGTGGTAAAACTAACTTTGGTTACCACACCTTCTCGATGGTATTCAAAAAAGCAACTATCTTCCTAAAGAATTAACTTTTAATAACTTACATTCTAAAATGATTGAGTTAAACCACTAAAAATTGATTTTATAGGTATAAAAAAAGGCATTATATTAGGTAAAATAAAATCCGATTTACAACAAAATCTACTCATAATAAAGTTAGCAAACCTTGTAAATCTTGGGTATCCTTATTAACTTATCAAACAAGCAAAAGGCTCCGATTATAAAACGAAGCCTTAGCTTTTTAACTTATACCATTTAGGGATAGTCCCAAATTTTTACTGCATTTTTTTAGCTTGTTCGTAATGATCTGTCAATCCAATTACTTGGCGCGATGCCCAAAGTTTAAAATCATTATTTTTGGCTTTTTGTGAAATCTCAGTCATTTTATCCATTGCTTTTTCTTGCTCTGCTTCGATTACCTCAATAAACATTTTATCAAAATCCATTCCTGATTTTTCTTTTAGTTTATTATAATTCTCATTATCCACAGCTGTATTAACAATTGGCATTGTCACTGTAATTTTATTTGAAAGCATTTTTACTTCTTCCATAGATTTTGTATTATCTGCCACTAGCATACTCCCATACTCTTTAACGGCAGTACTAACTCCTTTTTGTTGTGCTAGTTTTCCCATTTCCATTTCAAACTGACTGATTGCTACTGCATCTTCTAAATATTGCGCATCATTTTCTACAATCTCATTGTCAGGCATTGCATTATTATTAACATCTTCTATAACAACTTCTTGTTCTTGTTCTGATTTAGGCTCATTTTTACAAGAATTCATTGTACACAACAACAATCCTGTTCCTAAAATAATTTTGCTATACATAAGTATCTTTTTCATATTATATTTACTTTAAAAGTTTAATTCAAAGATATTTGTTAGTATTCTTAAAATTTTACATCATTTTGTGGAAAGATTACAATATTTAGAGGTTTGTTGTCTTTTTTTAATAGATGAAGAAAAACGCTACTATAAATACAGTAGTTAGAAATAGACAATTAGAAATGAAAAAAGAGGATAGTATTAATATTTTGTATCAAAAGAAGCGTTCTTTATGATCTGTAGTACAAACGTAGTTACAACCAAGGATGAGCCGCGATAGTAGTGGAAATCGTTGTGGAGGCAGGCATTTTGCCTCCACAAGATTACTTCACTGTGCCTTTATCTTTATTAGGAGTTCAGTGAACTTCGTTTGAAACGGATAGCAGGATTAGGGCCTAAAAAAAAATGAAATTAAAACGCAATTGGCGCGGCTAAACAGGAATCAGGAATAGCAAAGGCGTTGACTAAAGCCACAGCATCAGGGCGAATGTCCCAACACAATTGATTGACCATTTTGCGAATGGCTTTGGTTTTAACGGGTTCCATGTACCCATCTTCTAAATACCATGATTTGTTTTTCTCTATTTGTGAAAGTGCGTACAATTGAGTTAATTGAGTTAAAATGGCGTTGCTATTTTCATCTTCTATAGTTGCAATGGCAATTTGAAACTGTTCTAAAACAACACGTTCTAAATAGGCTTGAGCGACATCGATCATTTGGTGTTGGACCACATTAAACGCATCATACGCTTCCATACCGCCATCAATTAGTTTTTTGATACGCTTAGTGGCCGAAGCCAAAATCGTTTTTTCTCGGTGCTGGAAGGCGTGCAAATGAAATTCGGGATCTAATAAATGTGCTTCATCTGTTTTTCGAATTGCGATTGGATTTTTTTCGGAGATAGCAGTTAATGTGGTTTCATATACATAATTAATAATCCCGAAAGACCCCATTTCTCCAAAGGATTTCCGAAATTCCGACAAACGATTTTTAGCAACTAATTGCATCAAAACGGTATTATCTCCTTCAAAAGTAGTATAGATTTCAGTATCATTTTTTAAAGCATCGATTCGGTTTTCAGACAAATAGGCTTTTCCGCCACAGGCTTCTCTACATTCTTGTAAAATAGCTGTAGTACTCCAGGTGGAATAGGCTTTTAAACCAGCTGCTAACGCTTCTATTTCTTGCATTTCAGCTTCCGTTTTGGTCAAAAATCGTTGGGTAAGATAGTGCAAAGCGAAATGTACTGCATAGGTTTTAGCTAATGGAATCAACAACCTACGTTGGTGCATGCGGTAATTGAGGATGGGCACTTCTGAACCGCCTTCGGGACCAAATTGTCGTCTTTGGTCACTGTATTTTATGGCGATCGTAAGTCCGCTTTTGGCTGCTGCCAAAGCAGAACGTGGAATTCCTATTCTACCGCCCACTAGCGTTCCTAACATCGTAAAAAAGCGTCGGTTATCACTTGGGATTGGGCTTTCAAATTCGCCTTTGTCATTAACGGATGCAAAACGATCCAGCATATTTTCTTTTGGAATCACAACCTCATCAAATCGAATAGTACCATTATCTACTCCGTTTAACCCCATTTTGTGTCCACAATCACCAATGGTAATTCCTTTTAAAACCAGTCCATTTG
Source organism: Flavobacterium sp. (assembly GCF_049590715.1). Taxonomy (GTDB): domain Bacteria; phylum Bacteroidota; class Bacteroidia; order Flavobacteriales; family Flavobacteriaceae; genus Flavobacterium. The sequence continues at coordinate 808 of NZ_JBAWDL010000056.1, read as the reverse complement.
CATCACGCAACGGAACTATAAAAGCATTCACACCATAATCGTGATCGTCAATAATTAGTTTAGCAAAAACAGTCGCCATTTGTCCATGAAGCGCAGCATTCCCTATGTATTCCTTTTGGGCTTTTGGGTGTGGCGTATGAATGGTAAACGTTTGGTTTTCGTGATGATACGTTGCCGTAGTTTCAAGTCCTTTTACATTTGATCCATGATGTGTTTCAGTCATCGCAAAACAACCCGGTAATTTTAGCGAACCAATGTCTTTTAGGTATTTTTTATAATGTTTTTCGGTTCCAAGGGATTGCACACTCATTCCCCAAAGTCCAAATTGTACGCCAAATTTAATTACCAAACTCAAATCATGGTAACTCAAGGTTTCCATAATGGCAAAATAATTAGCTATGTTTTCTCCTCCTCCATATTGTTTGGGATAGGCCATGTTTCCAAGGTTTTCGTCTGCTAGTATTTTGCACCAATCATATACTTGTTGGCGATAAACACCAATATCTGTGGTTGTTACATACTTGAATTCTGGTCTTGAAATAATCGCTTTTACCTTATTAATAATAGGCGCTTGTTCACCATCCAAAAGAGCTGTAATTTTTGAAACATCAAAACTAGCCTCTGTTTGATGGTTTACGGTAAGCGTTTGAGCTTTGGTCTTAAAATTCCCAATGGCTTCTTCGCCTAAAATCCCTAAATCGTTTTCGAGTTTTAAGAACGAAACTTCAAGATTATCAATAACTTCATCGTTTCCAGAAAGTACAACTGCAATTTCAAAAATATTTTTTATCGAAGGATTCTCTTGAAG
>NZ_JBAWDL010000055.1:0-5544 GCF_049590715.1 Flavobacterium sp. | reverse complement strand
TTACTTTTTCAAACAAATGAAAATACGAATAGCATTGCCACAATTGTCAAACACATCTCAGGCAATATGCTCTCGCGTTGGACTGATTTTATGACTACAGATGGAGAAAAAGAATGGCGTCATCGTGATGGAGAATTTGAAAATGATTTGGATTCCAAAGAAGCTATTTTAGAAACTTGGAACAAAGGTTGGGATTGCTTGTTTGCTACTTTAAACAATTTGCAACCTGAAGATTTATGTAAAATTATTTACATACGGAATGAAGGTCATACCGTCTTAGAGGCCATCAACAGACAACTGGCGCATTATCCTTATCATGTGGGACAAATTATTTTTTATGCCAAAGAGTTAAAAAATACAACTTGGGATAGTTTATCAATTGCTCGAAATAATTCCCAAAATTATAACACGGATAAGTTTGCAAAAGCCAAAGAAATTAAGAACTTTACCGATGATGAATTAAAGCGATTAAATAACAAATAACGTCTTATGCCCCAGATGGCAGTGGAAAGCCCGGACGGAATAAAACTATTTTTTCTTGGTAGAAAAGAGCGACCAGAGGAAGCTCCTTTTATACCATTAGAAAAAAAGTTTTATGAAGGAGGACTTGAAACGAACAGCTGGATTAGGCCCTAAATAAAAATGAAAAAATTACTTGTATTAGTTCCTGTATTGTCCCTTTTGATTTCATGTATGCAGGCAGAACGCAATTGTGCCGACTTTAAAACTGGAAAATTCAAATTTGAACATGAAGTCGATGGTGTTCTAAAAACGACCCTTTTTGAACGTAATGACAGTATTGAAATTGAGACTTATGAAGGAAAAATAGACACGGCTTCGATACGCTGGGTGAATGATTGCGAATATATATTGACAAAATTACACCCTAAATCGATGGCGGAGGAAAAAGCGGTGAACATCAAAATATTATCTACTAAGGACGATACTTATTTATTTGAATTTGGAATTGTGGGTATGGCTCAAAAACAGCGTGGTACGGCGACTAAGCTTGAGTAAAATAGTTCTTAGTACATTGTCCTTAGTCTTTAGTACATTGTGATTAGCGAAAAAATAATCTTAATTATATTAAAATGGAAGTATTCTTGAATCCAGATGCTTGGATTGCCTTATTGACCTTGACTTTTCTAGAGATTGTTCTAGGGATTGACAACATTATTTTTATCTCGATTGCTACAGGAAAACTGCCTGAAGAAAAACGAAAAAAAGCAACCAAACTAGGAATGTTCCTAGCGATGTTTATGCGAATTGCTCTTTTATTTGGAATCAACTTATTGATACAAATGAAAGAACCTTGGTTTACTGTTGATTTGAGTTGGTTTTCGGCTGGGATTACAGGGCAAAGTTTGATTTTACTTGTTGGTGGTTTGTTTTTGATTTACAAAAGCACCAACGAAATTCGGGAAAAAGTAGATCATAAAGGCGAAGAAGAACATGATATAAAAACGACTGCTACAAAGTCGTTCCAAAATGTAATTATGCAAATCATTATGATCGACTTGGTCTTCTCTTTTGACAGTATTTTGACTGCTGTAGGTATGACAAATGGTGTCGAAGGCGCATTATACATTATGGTTATTGCTGTGATTATATCCGTATTAGTAATGATGCAGTTTGCTGTTCCTGTGGGGACTTTTGTAAATAAGAATCCTTCAATTCAGATTTTAGGATTGGCTTTCTTGATTTTGATTGGCATGATGTTATTGACTGAAAGTGCGCATTTATCCAATGCTTTGATCTTTGGCAGCCACGTTACTCCTATCCCAAAAGGATATTTGTATTTTGCGATTTCGTTCTCTTTGTTTGTAGAGATGTTGAATATGAAGAGTAGTAGGAAAAAATAATTATTTTTGATATAAAATAATTAAAAATCTTAAGCAAATAAAAATTTGAGCGTATAAAAAATGGGGTACTAAGCCCCATTTTTTTTATTATAAGATTTATACCAAACACAAATGTAATAAATACTATATTGTTCCTCCACAACACCAGCCTCTCTCCAAAGGATTGTAAATTATATTTTAGTGGAACTTAATATATATCAGTTAATGTTTTTAGGAAATCCACCAATTCTTTTTCTTCTGTTTTAGATAAGTTCAAAGGTTCTGAGGATAAGGTTTGACGTTCTAATTGAATTCCTAAACCAGCTGCTCCTCCTTTGTTATAAAAAGAAATAACTTCTTCTAATGTATTAAAAACACCATTGTGCATATACGGACTTGTTTTTTCAACATTACGTACGGTGGGCGTTTTAAAAAAGAATTTTCTTTCGTTAGTTTTGTACACATTGTAGCGCCCTAAATCATCATCAATTTCAGGATGAATACTATCTTTTGTTTTGGGTACTCCAATCAATTCAATTTCAGATTCTTTGAATGAAGTAGGTACTAACCCGTTGAATAAAGGAGCAAAATGACAGGTGGCACATTTGGCTTTTCCTGTAAAAAGGTTAAAACCATTGATTTCACTTTGGGTTAATGATTTTTCTTTTCCTTGCATATTCAAATCAAATTTTGAGTTAAACGGACTTAATGACATGATATAGGAAGCAATTGCGGCTCGAGCCAAAATATTATCTCCCTTTTTATTATAAGCTTTTAAAAATGCTTTTTGGTAGGTCGTATTTTCTTTAATTCTTGTTTCAATATCATTCAATGACAAATGAAATTCGTTTGGGTTATTTACTACATCTACAATTTGACTTTCCAAACTCTCTGTACGATTATCATGAAAAAATCCCTTTTGGAAAGCTGCATAAAATAGTGTCGGCGAATTTCGTGTTGTTTTTGGTGAAAGGGCTATTCCATCAGTAAAATACAAGGCTTCTTTATGACAAGAAGCGCAACTGATATCTCTGTTTTTAGACAAAGCCACATCTTGAAAAAGTTGTTTCCCTAAAGCAACTTTATCAGCTTCTAATGGATTCCCTTTTTGATTGGTAAAATAATTAATATTAAAGGTTTCTTTGGAAAATAAATCTGCTATTTCATAATTAATAGGCTGCTTAAAAGGGAATTGTATTTTCCAATCAGTTACAGTAAGGTTCCATATTCCAAGTGCCTTTTGAGTATGATTTTTGATAAAATGGTATCTATCAAAATCTTTAAAATTTGATTTACTTAAAAAATCAACACTCATATTGATTTCCTTTTCCCAATCAGAATAAATTGTTTTATTTGTAAAATCATTTTTAAAAAAACCTAAAATCTTCAAAATAGATTGATAAGCTGCTTGACTTTCTACTAAGGAATTTTCTAGAGCAGGCGAATCAAAACCGGTGATTCCCGTTAAAGCAATACGATTGATCTCGTCACGTACAATCCATAAAATATGGTGTTTTTGTAAAAACTGAAAGGTTTGATTTTTATGTAAAAACTTTAATCGTGTACTCGTTATTTTAACCTGTTTTGCTAATTCATGTTCATTCACTTTTTCGTCAAAAAGAGTTTCCTCAATTACTTGAAAACCTGCTGGATTTTTTATTTTTATATCTGTAAAATCTTCTTCTTCTATTTTTAAAATATTTGGCTGATTTAAAAAACTGTAACTGTCTGAGTCTGTAAAAGACAATAATGGTTCTATTATTTTGAAGTGTTTTCTAGCTTCAACAAATAATTTTTGTTTTTCTTTAATCGAATTAGTTTCGTTCATTTTGTCTAAAACTGAACTCGTAATACCCAACTCAGATTTGTAATATTTTTCTAAATTTTTAAAAGCTGAAATCGTATCGTAAGTTTCTTTTTTTTTGCAACTTCCTAAAATAACCAAAAGGCTATATAAAAATATAGCCTTTAAGATATTGATATTTAATAATTTCATATTATCTCTCTAAACCTTTTAAAAGATACAATTGACTTCCTTCATTACTATCTGTAACAGGGTTTGCTTTTTTATCTGTAAAAGCTGGTTTTTCCCAACCGTGATTTTGAGTAATGACTAAGAAACTTCCTTCGACCCCAATGGTCTCTGAAACATCAATCATCCCTGTCAATTCCCACAAATTTGAAGCTTTACCTACACCTGCCGTCTCAGCCGCAGTTTGATTACATTCTAGAACAACTTTTAATGTTTTTGTATTGATATTGTATTGGTACAAATAAGCGAAATGTGTTTTGTCTGGTGTATCAGGATATCCGTTTGGATCTTCCATGATATACACATAGTCTTTAGTAACCATAACGTTATCAGGACTATGGAATGATTTTGCAATACCTGTTAAATTATCTCCGTCAAGTACACATGAAATTGTTCCTTTTGTTGGATCATTAGCATCTAAAACTACTTTATAAATTCTGCCGTAAAAAGTACCTTTACCTGTTAAAGCAGTTGATTTTCTACCCGTTACAGCAAAATAAATTTCTCTGTTTGCAGCAGCAGAACCTTTTCTATAATCAATATCTTCCACTCTTGAGAAACCCATAATTCCTTTGGCTCTTGATTCTGTTTCAAGTGCATCCAAAGTTCTTTCTGAATATTCTACAAATTCAGCTTGATATGTAGTACCTTCTTTCATATCCATTTCAAAGTTGATACCAGCAGTAGTAACTTTCAACCCATATAGCTTGCCACTTGAAAGATTACCTCTGTTACCCACGTACATAGCCAATTGTCCTGAAGGAGTAGTACTATCTGAAGTGTCATCACCAATAAGAACCACTGTTTTACTAGCATAAGCATCTTTGGCCAATACAACCGCATTTTCTGTAGACCATTGTCCTAAAGCTGGTAACAACGAAGCCAACTGTGCGTTATCTGCCTTTTTAAAAGGGTCTGTTGCAAAAACACCTTTTGATGCACCACCCCATTCTCCTCCTGAAAGGTATAATGGTCCAAAACCATGCTCTTCAACAGTAATTAAGGAACCTGAACATTGCGCTGTTCTAGCAGTTGCATCAGAATTCAAAATGTATTCCCCTTTTACAGGTTTAAAGGTTTTATCAAAAGTAATTCTAGCAATTGAATAATCTGCTTCGATATTATTAATTAAAGAGAACGTACCATCATTCAATTTAATTAATCCCATACCATCAGCCATAGAACCATAAACAAAATCAGGACTCTCAGATAATTTATCATCAGAACTCAACATAGAAAAAATCTCTAATTTCTCAAAACCTGCTTTTTTAGATAAATAAGCTGGTGTTACAGAATGATTTTTTAAATCAATACTCGACGTTTCTTTTGCATCGTTTCCGTCATCATTTTTATCACATGAAACAAAAACTGCTACAGTTAAAGAAAGTAATAATAAAGTGTTTAATCTTTTTTTCATTTTGGTGTTTTTTATATTAACATCGCAAAACTACAGGTGCAATGTAAACAAAAGGTATTTTAGGAATTAATTATACATTACTAGAGTATCAACAAACTGTTACTCCTCCCTATAAATGACGTTCAATGTTTACTAAGCTCAATAAAAAAAGGAGTCTATTCGATAATAACTATCGAATAGACTCCTTGATTATGTTTATAATTAAAATCTTAGTTCTTATATCCTTTTAAACTAGATTGCCATCCGCCATTGAA